>NZ_CAKJTO010000048.1:0-6292 GCF_917627405.1 Protofrankia sp. Cj5 | reverse complement strand
CGATCTCACACGCGCTCGCACTGTGCCGGGCTGACAGCGAGGAGCTGACAGCGAGGGGACGATGGCGAGGGGATGATGGCACTTTCCAGAACGGCGGCGGAACTGTATCCGGAAATCGGGCCGGCACCGTTGAACTGCGGAACGTTGCGGAAGCGGCTCCGTATGGCGGACGCGCAGTTCGATGACGCGGTGGCGGAGCTCGTTCTCGCGGGTATGGCGATTGTGGAGGGGCGGCGGATCCGCCGGGCACCGATCGAGCGGACCCAGCCGAACGTTTCCCGTGACGCGCTCGTTGTTTTCGACCAGCTGCCGCCTGACGGCACTCCCGTTGGCGGCCTGCGGTTGCGCAGCGCTGTAAGGATCACGAACGACCGTTATCGACTGGCTCTGGACGAGCTGAAGACCGCCGGTCTCGTCCGGATCGGGCGGGGCCGCGGGGGCACGGTCGCCCGCGCTGACGATGTGTCCCAGCCAGCCGGCGATGAGCTGCTCGAAACGCACATCGACGACGCGGGATCCGCCGCCACCGGCCCCGGCCAGCTGGTACGCCGGGAATCCGAACTGTACCGGCCGTTCGTCGACTGGTACCAGAGTGAGATCGACACAGCGGGACTTACGTTCAGCCACATCCGAGAGACAGCTACCGCGCGTAGGCGGGCGCGGGCCAGCGGCCAGTGGTCCCGGCCGGACGTCGCGGCGGTCGAGGTCTGGAGTTCGTATCTGCTGCCCGACGTTGTCCTCACGATTTCGTCTTTTGAAATCAAGCGGGCGGTCGACGCCAATCGGCTGGAGTCACTCTACGAAGCCGCGGCTCATGGACGCTGGGCGCACTGTCCGAGCCTGGTCGTCGAGACGGCCTCTGAAGAGGATGAGGAAAATCCGCTGCCCGACCACATCCTCGCCGAACTCGACCGGTTGAAACTGGGTCTGTACACGATGTACAACCTCGGCTGTGGATCCTTTCGGGTGAAACAGTACATACCGCCGTCGAGACGTGTGCCCGACCCGGGCTACCTGCACGACCTGCTGGAGTACTTCTTCGCTGATGACAATCGGCAGCGAGAGAGGTACCGGTTGGCGATCCGTCGCTGAGCGCGCATGCGTGGTGAGGGAATCGGGTGGCTGAGCACGATGAGCTGGGGCGCCGGAACGAAGGGAGGACGCCTTCGCCGTATTCCTCGGCGACGCCGCCGCCCGCATCGCCGGCTACGGCATCGATCAGCCGGTGAATATGCCGGAAACCACCGGCCGGAACATTGCCAGACCGTCCGATCCCGGGCCGGTCAGCGGCTCGACGGCATGCTCGGGATGCGGCATCAACCCGACAACCGTGCCGCCGGCATTGCAGACGCCGGCTATGTCGGCGACCGATCCGTTCGGGTTCCCGCCGAGGTAGCGGGCAACAACCAGGCCGTCATACTCGAGCTGGGCGAGTGTTGCCGGGCGCACGATATAGCGGCCCTCACCGTGTTTTACGGGGATGATCACATCGGCGCCGGGCGTGTATTCCGAGGTCCACGCGGTCGACGTGTTTTCCATCCGCAGCCGCTGGTCCCGGCAGACGAAATGCAGGCCTACGTTGCGGGAGAGCGCCCCGGGCAGCAGCCCGGCCTCACACAGCACCTGAAATCCGTTGCAGATACCGAGGACGGGCAGCCCGTCGCGGGCCGCGTCCACGACCGCGCCGACCATGGGGGAAAAACGAGCAATCGCCCCGGCGCGAAGATAGTCGCCATAGGAGAATCCGCCGGGCAGCACCACCGCGTCCACCCCGCTCAGCTCGGTGTCACCATGCCAGAGCGCAACAGCCTCGCCACCGCCGAGCTGGATGGCGTGCGCGGCGTCCCGGTCATCCAGGGAGCCCGGAAAGGTCACCACACCAATTCTTCGCGTCACCGGTGACGCTCCGCCGGCTGTTCCGCGCTGGCCGCTGCTCATGCGGGCAGCTTACGGCGTGTTTCGGAAGTCGTCATTCGATCAGGGAGCGACGTCCGGGTGGGTGGATCGCGAGGCTGCGGGCGCCGGGTCTCCAGTAGCGACGAGGGGCGGCCGTGCGTTCAGGAGCCGCAGCGGGCGGGGGCGCGTTCCAGCCGGCTGGCGGGCGAGCTCTCGTCCCATTGCAGTAGTTTTTCCAGATGCACCCGGATGCCGGGGTGCGGGCCATCCACAATATCGAACTGGACATTGTCCATAAGTGCGTACATGACGTAGATGCCACGGCCGTCTTCGCAGATCGCGTCATTGGCGGACGCCTCAAGAATCATAGTGTCTATCTGGAAGACGTCGAAGCCGCCGCCGTTATCCAGTACTTCGATGGCGGCCACCTGGTTGTCGACGTTGACCGAGACCTCGTACCAATCGAGCCCTTGGGCATGTTTTAGCACGTTGGCGCATGCCTCGGTGAGCGCGAGTTCCACATCGTCCACACACTCCTGGTGCGCGCCGAGAACCTTCAGCGACTGCGTGCACATCCGGCGGACAACAGGAATGGAGATCTCGTCCCGGGGGAGCGACAGCGAAAATCTGATCTCCATGTTCGAACTCCTACCCCGGTGAGTGACGGCTAACCGGCTCTGGTTTCCTGGCGGCCGAAGGGTTTTCGATCATGATTTTCTCGCCTGCTCGCCTGCTTCAGGGGCCGCACGAGATCCTGGACTCGCCGTGACCGAGGAGCCGATGATGCGTGTTCCGGTGATTCCGGCCCGCCCGCCAGACCCGTTGCCGGTGGGCGGGCGATGGTCCGCGTCCCCTCCCGTGCCGCGGCGTGGCAGATCCAGTACGAACTGGACGGTGACATGGACGGGTTGATGGGACGCGCTGGCCGCAGGTATTAGCCTGGCGCTGCCAGCATCTGTGAAGCCGATCCGTCAAGCCGAGGAGCACCCGATCACCCGCAGACAGACCGCCCGCCGTCCCGTGCCGTCTTTCGCCGGATCCGGCTCGTCCGGGCCTGGCGTGTCCAACGAGGCTGACCTGGCCGTACCCGGGACACCGCGGGGCGTTTCCAGGGCCGGTGAGGCAGAATTCCCCGTTGTCGGGCCGCGGTCACCGTGTCCCTGTGGGTCGGGGCGCCGTTACAAAGCATGTCACGGGGTACGGCGGCGGCCCGCGCCCGTCCTGCGGCCTTTTGCCGGCCGGGCTGATGAGCCTGATCTGGTGGCTCTGCGTGAGTTGGTGCCCAGCGCGACCGCTCCACTCAAGCTCTCCGCCGGTTACCTCGCGGACCATCCCGAACACGCCGACCGCTCGATCCTGCTCGGCACGATGCTGCCGCAGGCGGTTCCCGCCATCGTCCGGGAGAACGGCGAGATTCTCCTGGCGATGCAGACGGGCGTGCCCAGCGACGACGCGGGCGCGGACATCGCGCGGGCGCTGCTCGCGGCACTCGCCGCGCAACCCGCGGGTCCGGTCGTCCCACCGCGGGCGCCAGCGGGCGGTGCCCGCGCGGATGACACCCAGCCCGGCCCGACACTGCTGGACATCCTTGATCCAGCCCCGTTGGACATTACGGTCCACGCCGGGTTCACCTGGTGGATCCCAGCGTCCGAGGACGGCAGCGGCCCTGCTCCGGAAGTTGCTGCCGCACTCGAGCGGGCAAACGCGGCTGTCGTCCCGACCGCCCGCTTGACCTCGGTTGACGCGGCTTACTGGTGCCGTCCGGGGGAACGGGCACACCTGCGGTGGGTTCAGGCCTATGCGGAGGAGCCCCTGTTGGATGCTCTCGCGCGGCTGGCCGCGGCAGGTTGCCTCACGGTTGGTGGCGGGTCCCGTTTTGTCGGATCGTTCCGGGCCGACGGTCTGGTCGTGCCGGTATGGGACCTTGCCCCGGGCGCTGATGCGGACAGTTGTGAGGAACCAGCCAGCGAGCTGCGGGTCCGGTTGGAACATGCGGTCGCCGACCGGACCCCGCTGGATCCGTCGCAACGCCGGATGCGCGCCGGCGTCGTGGGCCGGACTCTCACGCTACGTTAATATGCCAGTCGATATTCCTGATCGGTCGGGTACTCCAGGCGAGATGTTCGACGTGATAGTGATCGGTGCCGGTCCGGCGGGAGCCAGCGCCGCCCGTGCGGCGGCCAGGGCCGGCGCCACCGTCTGTCTGCTTGAGCGGGCTGAGCTTCCCCGGTACAAGACCTGTGGCGGCGGTTTGGTCGGCCTGTCTGCCGATCATGCCGGTGTCGATCTGTCTAACCTGGTCCGTGCGAGCATTGACCAGCTCACGGTCACTCTCAACGGCCGGCTGGCACGGACCAGGCGGCGGCCGGGCCGGCCGATGCTGTCCATGGTGATGCGTTCGGAGTTCGACCGGGCGCTGGCGGACTCGGCCTGTGCCGCCGGGGCGAGCCTGCGGACGGGTGTCCACGTCACCGGCCTGCGTGAAGTCACCGGACTGGACGGACCGGACGGAGGACCGGACGGAGGACCGGACGGAGGACCGGACGGACCGGACGGCGGCGAGGTCCGTGCGGCCGAGGAGTTCCAGCGGCGGCAGGCTGGTTGCGTCGAGGTGTCGGTGCGGGGCGGGCCCGGCCTGCGTGCCCGAGTCGTTGTCGGAGCTGACGGCGCGTCCGGGCGGACCGGTGGTTATGTGGGCGTCCGGTGCGACCAGGTGGACGTGGGGCTGGAGGGTGAGTTCCCGGTGAGCGCCCCGACCGCGCGGCGCTGGGCCGGCCGGGTGCTGCTCGACTGGGGCCCGGTCCCCGGTTCATACGCCTGGCTGTTCCCGAAGGGGGAAGCGCTCACGGTCGGTGTGATCGGTTCGCGGGCACACGGCGGCGCGCTTCGTTCCTACTACACCGATCTGGTGCGCGGTCTCGGTCTGGACGCGGTGACACCGCTGCACGACTCCGGGCATCTGACGAGGGTGCGGGCCGTTGGTTCGCCGCTGCGCCGGGGCAGGGTGCTGGTTGCCGGCGACGCGGCGGGTCTGCTCGACCCGTGGACGCGCGAAGGCATCTCCTTCGCGCTCCGTTCGGGCCGCCTTGCCGGCGAGGCCGCGGCCCGAGCCGCCCTCGGTGACCCCTGCGCGCTCGTGGACTATCCCAGGCGCGTCGAAGCGGTGCTTGGCCCTGAGATGGACGCCGGCCGCGAGGTACAGGCGGTCTACACGCGCCATCCCGGGTTACTGCACGCGTTGCTGACCTGCATGCCGGGTACGTTCGGCCTGTTCGGGCGGATCGTGGACGGCCGCACCACAGTGGCCCGGCAGTTGCGACGCCCCGGTGTCCGTTCAGTGACCGCCGCGATCACCCGCTGACCGGACCGTCGGGACAGGCCGTGAACCTGTCTGCCCAAACCGTTCGGCGACGGCGCCAGCGATTTCGAGGAATGCCTGTCTGGTCGCCTTTCGCATTCCTTCCAGCATGATGCGTCCACCAATTGCCAGATGCGGATCGTAGGGTACCCGGACGACTCGCCGGGTACGGGCGGTGAAATGCTGTTCGAGAGTGCTCAGGTCCACGGATTCCCCGTTTGTCGGGAACGTCGAGATAACCGTTACCGCTGCTCGCACCTGGGCCGCGTACCCGTGCGCGTCCAGCCAGTCCAGCGTGGCGCTGGCGGATGAGCCGCCATCCGCGCTGGAACTGCTGACGATCACCAGCGTGTCGGCGAGCCGGAGGACGGCGGGCATGGCGCTGTGCAGGATCCCGGTGCCACAGTCGGTCAGCAGGATCGAGTAGTGCCGCTGCAGGATGCCGTCGACGGCAAGGTAGTCGGTGTCGGCGAACGCCTGCGAGATCTCGGGCGCGTTCGCGGAGGCGAGCACCTCCAGGCGGCTGTCGGCCTGTGACAGGTATCTGCGGACATCCACATAACGGTCCAGCGAGCCGGCGTTGTCGAGTAGATCACGTACGGTGTTCGTGCATGTCCGTGGTACTTTCGCGCCCAGCGTGCCGCGGTCCGGGTTCGCGTCGATCGCCACCACCCGGTCCCCGCGCAGGCTCGCCAGCGTCGACCCGAGGGCCACGGTTGTCGTGGTCTTGCCGACACCGCCCTTGAGCGACATGACCGCGATCCGGTGGCAGTCATACAGGGGGGTGCGGATGTGCGTGATCAGGCGCCGATGGCGTACCTCGTCGGCGGACGGCCCCGGGTTGATCGTTCCACCGGATGCCTTGAAAACCAGTTTCCGCCAGCCCCGAGATGCGCTGTCTGGCTGAGCCGGCAGTAACGCGCTGGTCATGAGTCTGCCGGGCGCGCCGTTCGGGGACGGCGTCAGAGCGGGCGTATCAGCCGCTGTGTCATGGCCAGCGGGACGGATACCAGGCGCTGGTGCCGGGTACTCGGTGCT
>NZ_CAKJTO010000047.1:0-37552 GCF_917627405.1 Protofrankia sp. Cj5 | reverse complement strand
AGGGACGTGTTGAGGGCCGTGTCGAGGGACGTGTTGAGGGCCGTGTCGAGACCCTCGTCCAGCAGCTGACACTCAAGTTCGGCCCGCTTCCCGAGACGCTGCTCGCCACTGTGCGTAACGCCTCCGCTGACCAGCTCCAGACCTGGACCGTCCGTGTCCTGACCGCTGACACCCTCGACCAGCTCTTCGGCTAGCCGGTAGGCGCATCTGGAGCATCGAGGAGGCTTCATGCGTGATGCATGAATCGTGGTAGCGTGGACCTATGAGCGAGTCCGCCGACGGGGGCATCATCCAGGTGCGCGATGTCGATCCGACGACGCTCGCGGTCCTCCGCGAGCGTGCCAGATCGCTCGGCCAGTCACTGTCCGGGTACCTGCGGGACCTGATGGATGCCGACGCGGCCACGGAGACCAACGCCGAGGTTATCGCTCGCATCGCGCGAGACAGGGAACCGGTGGAGCTCACCATGGATGACATCCTCGCGGCGCGCGACGAGGGACGGCGTTGACCCTCACGTACGTGGTTGACTGCTCGCTCGTCATTGATGTGCTGTCCGTCCGCGATGGCGACGAGGTGCTCCGGCAGCGCCTGTCCGCCCCGCGCGCGCTGCACGCCCCGCACCATCTCGACGTCGAGGTCGCGTCAACAGTCCGCGGGCTTGCCGCCGGGAAGAAGATCACTGGCCATCGCGGCGAGCAGATGCTGGCTGACTACGCGCGCCTGCGGATCACCCGTCATCCGGTCTGGCCCTACCACCCCCGGATGTGGGAACTGCGGCACAACCTCGGTGCCTACGACGCTGCCTACATCGCGCTGGCCGAAGCACTCGGCTGCGACCTGCTCACCGGCGACGCCAAGCTCAGGAACGCTGCCGGACACCGCGCGACAGTCATCGTCACCCGGTAGCGGAACCGGGCTCGCTTCCCAGCGTACGGCCCGCTGGTGTCGACGGCCTTCATCGCCGGGTTCGCTCCAGCGTGGCACGTACCAGGTCAGCGGTCAGCATCGGCATGTCCGTATCAGTGACGGCGATCACACCGTCACTCTCGTCTACCAACGTCATTGATGTCGGTGTCGGAGCGATCTCCAGTCGCCCATCCCGTTCCGCGATCTCCAGCGTCTGACCCGCGGTGAGCCCGAGAGCGTCACGTAGCGCCTTGGGGATGACGACGCGCCCGGCGGCGTCAATGACCGTCCGCATGCCAAAAATTTACCATCGGCTGCCCTGAATGGCTTTCCAGCGAGGGCTGAGCCAGGAAGAATCCGACGCTGCCAGCGGCGGCGAAGACGCTCATCATTGACTCGCGTCCACTCGAGCAAGCTCTCATCGAGCGGTTCGAGTTCAAGCTTTCTCTCGGACGGTAGCTGGGCTGTGGCACACTGATTACGCTCATGCGCGACTACCGGGCCGCAGGGCCGGGCGGCGCTGCGCGGTCAGCGGCGGCTGCCGTGTGCGTTGGGGTCGTTCGGCGGGATCGACGCGGGGTCGACGTTCAGTTTCCTGCCGTCCCAGTGGAACACCACGTCGGTGGTTCCACCGCTTGGGCAGCACGCCTTGTCCGCTGGTTCGTACAGGTCGTAGCGCAGGACGACGGTCGTCTGCGTCGCGGACACGAAGTGGATGCCGGCGCTCGGTTCACTGAAGTCCTTACCGATCATGTCGGTGCCGACGAAGAAGAATCCGGACTGGCGGGGCGTGCCGGATGCGCTGTTGGGCGTGCTGGGCGTGCCGGGCGTGCCGCCGCCTTGACCGATCAGGACATTAAGATTCCGGCCCACGGCGAAGCCGGTGTGGTCGATCACGGTGAAACCCTGCGCGTTGACGATGTTTGAGGCCTCAGCGAGGGTGAGAGGCGCATGGGTCGGCGGCTGGGTGGTCGTCCGCGGCGGGGTGACGGGCGGTGGCACGGTGGCGGTCCGGCCGGCCGGCGGCGTTGGGCCTCGGAAGGTGGTTGTGACCCCGCCGACGGCTGCTGGTGTCTGCCCGGCCACCGTCGCTTCGCCCCCGTTGCCAGCGGGGGAGTTCTGCCCGCGTAAGGCCAGGGCTGTGGCGATCCCACCGATGAGTGCCAGCGCCAGGATGGTCGCCAGAACAACGGTGAAGGTGCCGCGCCGACGGGGTCGTGAGGGCTTCGGCGGTGGCTCCCGGTACGGCTCCTCGGATTGCTGGTGCGGTCCTGGTTGCCGGTGCGGCATGGCGCGCGGCGGGCCGTCGCCAGCGCGGGTGCGGTAGGTGGGCGAACGGAACGTGTCCGCCTGTTCCTCGGCAGGAGCCTGGGAAGGTGCCTGTGGCGGGGTGGGCGGCAGCGACCACCACTGCGCCAGCGCGGTGTGTGCCGCTCGGACCGTCTCATCGGGGTCGGTCGCGTCGCGGCCGAGGAGAGCCGCGACGAGCGCCGCCGCGGTCGGGCGCCGTGCCGGCTCCTTGTCCAAGGTCCAGGCCAGCACCGCGCGTAGCGCCGGTGGCACGCCGGTCAGGTCTGGCTCAGCAGTCATGATCTGGATGGCGATCGCCTCGGGCCGCTCGCCCCGGAACGGCTGGCGGCCGGTAGCGGCGAACGCCACGCAGGCGCCCCAGGCGAAGACATCGGTCGGCGGCCCGGCCCGCTCACCCCGGAGTTGTTCGGGTGCCATCCACACCAGGGTGCCGACGAGCACGCCGGTACGGGTGTGGCTGGTTGAATCGGCTGACCGCGCGATCCCGAAGTCGATGACCTTCGGGCCTTCCCAGGTGACCAGAATGTTGGACGGCTTGAGATCGCGGTGGATCACTCCGGCCGTGTGGATCGCGACCAGGGCGTCGGCGAGCCCGACCGCCAGCCCGTCGAGCAGGCGTCCGGTGAAGGGGCCGCGCAGGGCCACTGCCTCGGTCAGGCTGCGGCCCTCGACATATTCGGTGGCCATCCACGGGCGCGGGCCGGCGGTGTCGGCGTCGATCACCGCGGCGACCGACATGCCGCGCACCCGGGCGGCCGCGGTCACCTCGGTGCGGAACCGGTCGCGGAACTCAGGGCTGTCGGCGAGCCCCGGCGACGGCACCTTGACCGCGACCGGTTTGTTGTCATCGGCGAACCCGAGATAGACGGTGCCCATGCCGCCGGCGCCGATCCGGCTCTGTAGACGGTACGGCCCGATCTGACGTGGGTCGTTGTCCGTCAGTGGCTGGAGCACGCGTTTTCCCCCTCGTTGACGTTTGCCTGCCGGCCCGATCGGCAGCCGACGTCCCCAATTGTCCCTGATGGCCGTCACCGCGTGGTTGCGCCGTCCTGTCGACGTCGGCTATTCGACAACCTGCGGCGAAGGGGAAAAATTTTATCTTGATTTCAACTAGAAGGAATAGTATCTTTGCGATCAAGCTGGTTCTACCGAAGGTTTCTCTGTCTCGCTGAGATGTCGGACCGGTCGACGCGAGATATGCGCGAGGAGGATGGGATGCCGAGCATGCCTGCCGCGGTCACCGCGCGGAATCGGATCTCCCCGGTCGCCAGGAGCCGGGCTGCCGCACACTCCACGGTCGCGCCGGGCCGTGTGCTGGAGGTGCTGGGCCGCCATGTCCTCATGGATGGCTTCGGCATCGTTTTTGATCTTGAACGTAGCCGTGGCAGCTGGCTCGTGGATGCCCGTGACGGCCAGCGCTATCTGGATCTTTACAGCTTCTTCGCCTCGGCGCCGCTGGGGATCAATCCACCCCAGCTGACCGGCGACCCCGTTTTCCTCGCCGAACTGACCGCCGCGGCGGTCAACAAACCGGCCAACCCCGACATCGCCACCGCCGCCTACGCGGGGTTCGTCGAGACGTTCGCCCGGGTTCTCGGTGACCCGGAACTGCCCCACCTGTTCTTCGTCGAGGGTGGGGCGCTCGCCGTCGAGAACGCGCTGAAGTGCGCGTTCGACTGGAAAAGCCGTCGCAATGCCCAGGCTGGACGGTCACCGTCACTCGGGACGCGGGTGCTGCACCTACGCCACGCCTTTCACGGCCGCAGCGGCTACACACTGTCGGTCACCAACACCGACTCGGTGAAGACCGATCGCTTTCCGGTGTTCGACTGGCCCCGGATCGACACCCCGGTGGTCACCTACCCGCTGGAGGGCACCCGGCTCGCCGACCTCGCCGCGGCCGAGGCGGGCGCGCTCGCCCAGGCCGAGGCCGCGTTCGCTCGCCATCCTCACGATATCGCCTGTTTTCTGGCCGAACCGATCCAGGGCGAGGGCGGCGACAATCACCTGCGAGCGGAGTTCCTCGCCGCGATGGAACGGCTGTGCCATGTCCATGAGGCGCTTTTCGTCCTTGACGAGGTCCAGACCGGGGTGGGAGCCACCGGTGCGGCCTGGGCGCACCAGCAACTGGGCCTGCGTCCCGATGTCGTCGCGTTCGGTAAGAAGGTGCAGCTCGGCGGGGTGATGGCGGGCCGGCGGGTGGATGAGGTGCCCGACAACGTCTTCCGGGTCACCGGAAGGATCAACTCGACCTGGGGCGGCGGGCTGGTCGACATGGTCCGCTCCCGTCGGATGCTTGAGATCATGGAGGCGGACGGGCTGTTCGCCCGTGCCGGCACACTCGGCCGCGATCTGCTGGCTGGCCTGTGGGAGCTTGCCCGCGGCTACCCGTCGTTGGTGACCAACCCGCGCGGGCGCGGCCTGCTGTGCGCGATCGACCTGCCCTCGCCAGAGATCCGCAACGAGGTGGTGCGCCGGCTGCGTACCGAGGAACATGTTCTCGTCCTGCCCGCGGGGCCGCGCGCACTGCGGTTCCGGCCCGCGTTGACCGTCTCCGCCACCGAGCTCTCCCGCGGGGTGGCGGCGCTCGAGCGGGTGCTGGCCCGTACCCCGGCTACTGACGTCCCGGCTACCTGCTGAGAGCGTGATGATGACATCGGTGAGCTATGGAGTCGTGCTGGCCGGTCGGGCAGCCAGCCATGACCATGCGGGCCGGGCGGTGCGCCGTTCGACGAACCCCGCCCGTCTGGACGAGGTGGTCGCCGAGATCGTGCTTGCCAGCCCCGCCGACCTGCTGGCCGCCTGCCGTGCCGCGCGAGCGGCTCAGCCGGGCTGGGCGGATGTACCCGCGCCCGTCCGCGGGAGCGTGATCGCGAACCTCGGGCGGCTCGTCGAGGACAATGCGGCCGCGCTCGCCCGGCTGGTCACCCGTGAGGTCGGCAAGCCGCTGGCCGAGGCGTGCGGTGAGGTACAGGAGATCATCGATACCTGCCGCTTCTTTCTCGGCGAGGGGCGCCGTCTGTACGGCGAGACCGTGCCCTCGGAGCTGCCCGACAAGCAGTTGTTCACTTTCCGGGAGCCGGTTGGTGTGCTGACGGTGATAACCGCGGGCAACTTTCCGGTGGCGGTTCCGTCGTGGTACATCGTTCCGGCATTGCTGTGCGGCAACACCGTCGTCTGGAAGCCCGCCGTCTACGCGGCCGCATGCGCGCAGGCGTTCACCGAGCTGATCCGCCGTGCCGGGGTACCGGCCGGTGTGCTCGAAGTCGTCCCGGCGGAGGGGGTGGAGACGTTCACCGGCCTGGAGCGGGCGCTGGCCGCGGGCCTTGTCGACAAGGTCGGCTTCACCGGCTCGACCGAGGTCGGCCGGATGATCGGCGAACTGTGCGGCCGGCACCTACAAACCCCCTGCCTGGAACTTGGCGGGAAGAACCCGATGGTCGTCGCACCCGACGCGGATCTGGACGCCGCCGTCGCCGGCGCGGTGTTTGCTGGTTTCGGCACGGCCGGGCAGCGGTGCACCTCACTCGGTACGGTGATCGTGCATGCTTCGCTGCACGACGAGTTCGTCCGCCGGTTCGTGGCCGCGGTCGAGGCCGCGGCCATTGGTGATCCCTTCGCGGACGTCCTGTACGGGCCGTTGCTCGATCTGCGGTTCGCCGACGGTTTCGAGCGCACCCTCGGGTGCATCCGTGACCATCACCGGGTCGCGGGTTCCTCGGCGGTCGGGCGGATCGACGCGGCCCGCCCGCGGGACGGGTTCGTCGGTGCCGCCGAGACCGGTCTGTACTATCACCCGGTGATCATTGACGGGGTGCGGCCCGGTGACGAGGTGTTCGATGAGGAGACCTTCGGCCCGATCGTCGGCGTCACCGCCTACCGGCACCTCGACGAGGCCATAGAACTGGCCAACGCACCTGGTTACGGTTTGTCGTCGTCGATCTACACCAATAACCCGGCGACTGTTTTCCGGTTCCGTCGCGGTGTCAGCGCCGGCATGGTCAGCGTCAACAACTCGACGTCCGGGGCTGAGGCGCATCTGCCGTTCGGCGGTAACGGCCGGTCCGGCAACGGTTCCCGCCAGTCCGGACGCTGGGTGCTCGACCAGGTCACCCGGTGGCAGGCAGTCAACTGGGACTACTCCGGCCACCTGCAGAAGGCCCAGCTGGAAACCGGCGTCCCCGCCGCCGACCTCACCTACCGCCTCCCCAGCGGTTAGAGCGTGTGAGATCGGGCTTTCGATCAGTGAGTCGCGCCCAGGCGCACCCTGGCAAGGCGGAAGGCCGAAGCGAGACCGGATGAGTTGTCTCGGTGTGGCCGACAAGGCAGCCAGGGGGCGCCTGGACGCGGCGAGCCGGAATGACGATCTTAGTGGTTGCCGCCGGAAGTTCGTCCAGGGTCTGCCGGCGGCGACCACTTAGCGCGCCCGGCAACAGGGAGCGTGGATCAAGGAGCGGGGCTGGGGCGCGTGCCTCGCGCGGCGATGGCTGGGGAGCGATGACGTGAGGCACGTGTCCGCGTGTCCGCGTGTCCGCGTGTCCGCGTGGTGATGAGCGGTGATGAGCGGTTCGTAGGTACGCCGTGTTCGCGGGAAGGATCGGTTGCTGGTATGGGGATCAGGCTGATGAGCGGTCCGCCCGCCTCACCGGCGTCCCTGTGGTCGTTGAGGCTGGTACCACTGTGCCGCGTGCGGAGGCCCTGGGTATGCGCCGCTAGAGTTCAGGGAGGGACAGGGTAAGAAAGGGGACCGATGGCTAGCGATTCTTTTGTCCATCTGCATGTTCACACCGAGTACTCGATGTTGGACGGTGCGGCCAAGGTCAATTCCCTGTGTGCTGAGGCCGCTCGTCTCGGGATGCCCGCGGTCGGTATGACCGATCATGGTAACATGTTCGGCTCCTACGAATTCCAGCAAGCCGCGAAGAAATCCGGTGTCAAACCGATCATCGGTATCGAAGCCTATATCGCGCCTGAATCACGTTTCCACAAGAAGCCTATCTTCTGGGGCGAGGGTGGCCAGCGGAACGCTGATCCCGACGGTGAGGGCGGCGACGTCTCCGGTGGTGGCTCCTACACCCATATGACTATGCTCGCCGCTGGCGCGACCGGCTTGCGGAACCTTTTTCGCCTGTCCAGCCTGGCGAGTCTCGACGGCTACTACCGCAAACCCCGGATGGATCGCGAGCTGATTTCCGAGCATGCCGCCGGAATCATCGCGACAACGGGCTGTCCCTCCGGTGAGGTCCAGACCCGGCTGCGGCTCGGCCAGTTCGACAAGGCGCTGGAAGCCGCCGCGACCTTCCAGGACATATTCGGCGCGGAGAACTACTTTCTCGAGCTGATGGACCACGGCCTGGCCATCGAACGCAGCGTGCGCGATGGTCTCCTGCGAATCGCCCGGGAGCTGGACCTTCGACCGCTCGCGACCAATGACAGCCACTATGTCACCAAGGACCAGGCGGACTCGCACAGCGCACTGCTGTGCGTCGGCACCGGCAAGACACTCGATGACCCGAAGCGGTTCAAGTTCGACGGCGACGGCTACTACCTGAAGAGCCCGGACGAGATGCGGGAACTGTGGGACGGTCAGGTCGCCGGCGCCTGTGACAGTTCTTTGTTGATCGCCGAGCGGGTCGAGCCGTACGACGAGGTGTTCACATTCGTCGACCGAATGCCACGCTTCCCCGTCCCCGCCGGTGAGGACCAGTTGTCCTGGCTGTACAAAGAGGTGGCCCGAGGGGTGGAACACCGGTTCGGCGCCGACCCCTCGCAAGAGGTCCGCGAGCGGATCGACTATGAACTTCGGATGATCGACCAGATGGGTTTCCCCGCCTACTTCCTGGTCGTCGCGGACATCTGCCGTGAGGCACGCGAGAAGGGCATCCGGGTGGGGCCGGGACGCGGCTCGGCCACCGGCTCAATGGTCGCCTACGTCCTCGGGATCACCGAGCTCGACCCGATCGAGCACAAACTGATCTTCGAGCGCTTCCTGAACCCCGAACGGGTCACCCCGCCTGACGTCGACCTGGACTTCGACGAACGCCGTCGCGGCGACATGATCCGTTACGTGACGGAGAAGTACGGTGAGGAGAAGGTCTGCCAGATCCTCACTTTCGGCACCATCAAGGCGAAGGCCGCGATCAAGGACTCCTGTCGTGTCCTGGGCTTCCCCTACGCTCTCGGTGACCGCATCACCAAGGCGATGCCGCCGGATGTGTTCGGCAAGGGCATCCCCCTGTCCGGCATCACCGACCCCCAGCACGAGCGATACAGCGAAGCGGCGGAGGTCCGCGGCCTCTACGAAACCGACCAGGAGGTCCGAAAGGTCATCGACACGGCCCGCGGGCTCGAAGGGCTCACCCGCGGAACCGGTGTGCACGCGGCCGGTGTCATTCTCTGCTCCGAACCGCTGCTGAATGTTCTACCGATTCACCGGCGTGACGCGGACGGCGCCATCATCACGGGCTTCCCATTCCCGCAGTGCGAGGACATGGGCCTGCTGAAAATGGACTTCCTGGGCCTGCGGAACCTCACCG
The DNA here is from genome assembly GCF_917627405.1 of Protofrankia sp. Cj5. Taxonomy (NCBI): domain Bacteria; kingdom Bacillati; phylum Actinomycetota; class Actinomycetes; order Frankiales; family Frankiaceae; genus Protofrankia; species Protofrankia sp. Cj5. The sequence continues at coordinate 28,799 of NZ_CAKJTO010000047.1, read as the reverse complement.
TCATCGACGACGCCATCCGTAACATCCGGCAGAACCGTGGGATCGATCTTGATCTCCAGAAACTTCCGCTGGCCGATGTCCCCACTTTCGAGCTGCTGGCCCGTGGTGACACGCTTGGGGTGTTCCAGCTCGACGGTGGTCCCATGCGCAGCCTGCTGCGCCTGATGGCGCCGACCAAGTTCGAGGACATCGCGGCGGTGCTGGCGCTGTACCGGCCGGGGCCCATGGCGGCAAACTCGCACATCGAGTACGCGGACCGCAAGAACGGCCGCAAGCCCATCACGCCCATCCATCCGGAACTACGGGACGTGCTCGAAGGAATCCTCGGTGAGACCTACCATCTCGTCGTCTACCAGGAGCATGTGCTCGCCATCGCCCGTGAGCTCGCCGGTTACAGCCTCGGTAAGGCGGACCTGCTGCGCCGCGCCATGGGGAAGAAGAAGAAGGAGATCCTGGACGCCAGCTATGCCGAGTTCATGACGGGTATGGACGAAAAGGGTTACTCGTCGGCGGCCGCGCAGGCGGTCTGGGACGTTCTGCTCCCGTTCTCCGGTTACGGATTCAACAAGTCGCACACCGCCGGCTACGGTGTCGTGTCGTTCTGGACCGCTTATCTGAAGGCGAACTACCCAGCCGAGTTCATGGCCGCCCTGCTCACCTCGGTCGGGGACGACAAGGACAAGATGGCAGTGTATCTGGCGGAATGCCGCAAGATGGGGATCCGCGTGTTGCCGCCGGACGTCAACGAGTCGTCCCTGTATTTCACACCAGTCGGTGCCGACGTTCGCTTCGGGCTGGGCGCCATTCGCAACGTCGGGGCGCCGGTTGTCGACTCGATCAGAGCCACCCGGCAGAAGAAGGGGGCGTTCACCTCGTTCCCGGACTTCCTCGACAAGGTTGAGATCGGTGTCTGCAACAAACGTACCGTCGATTCCCTCATCAAGGCGGGCAGCTTTGATTCGCTCGGCCACACCCGCCGGGCGCTGGCCCGCGTCCATGAGGCCGCCATTGACGCCGTCGTCGGCCCTAAACGGGCTGAGGCGTTCGGCCAGTACGGTCTGTTCGGCGATGCTGACGGGAACGAGAGCGAACCGGTCAAAATCGGCCTCGATCTTGATCTCGACGTCGCGGAGTGGCCACGCCCGGAACTTCTCGCGCAGGAACGCGAGATGCTCGGCCTCTACGTTTCCAGCCATCCGCTGGAAGGCGCTGAGAAGATATTGGAACGTAATCGGGACACGTCGATCGTCGATTTGCTCGAAAGTGGCCGAAGCGAGGGTGCGGTCCGTATCGCGGGTGTGATCGCGAAGGTCGACCGGCGGGTCAACAAGACCAGCGGCAGTCTCTGGGCCATCCTTACCGTCGAGGATCTCGACGCCGCCGTGGAGGTCCTGTTCTTCCCGAAGAGCTATGAGATTCACGGTTCGCAGCTGGTGCCTGACGCTGTTGTCTCGGTCCGGGGCAGGCTCAACGAGCGCGACGGCGCCATCAGCATCTTCGGACAGGATCTCACGACGCTCGATGTCTCGAGCCTCAACGCGGACGCGGAACCGCCTGTCGTCCTCATGCTGCCCACCCACAAGGTGACCCCGGACCTCGTCAGCAACCTCAAACGCATCCTGGCCACGCATCCCGGCAGGACTCCCGTGCACCTGCGGCTGCAGGGCCCGCGCCGGACCTCTCTGCTCAGGCTCGGGCCCGAGGTCGACACGACCGGAGCCTTCTGGGGGGACATCAAGAGCCTCCTCGGTACGAAGGCCATCGCGTCGTGACCGCGAGCTGAGCCGTGACCGCGAGCTGACGAGACGACCCGCGCGCAGGCGTGTCCGCCGTTGTTCTGGCCTGGTCCTGGCACGCGGCCGGGCTTTCGCCCGGCTGGTCGTTGTCCCAACTATCAACTATCAACAACTGTCGACCGACAGTGACACGGCCAAGGCACGCCTGTGCCGCGCTGGTCGGCGCTGGGACACAGCGTATGCCCAGCAGATGGCCAACTTGGTTGTGTATACGCCATCTGTGATCGTGCATGAATATTCTCACCCACAGCCGCCTTATTGTCCCGAACGTCGGCTCGATATGTTTCGTAGCCAGGTGTCCGCAGGATGCGGGCACGCCCGTTGTGCCATTACGGGCTGGTTACACATGTCGTTGTTGTATGGAGGGGGCAATGTCGGTGTCTGAGCAGGATGAATCGGTTTACCTGGAGCCGCGCGGATCGTGGTCAGGCCAGTGGGCGGCGGCGGAAGGGGACGTCGACAGCCGGGTGGACGGCGCGTCCGAGTCGTGGCGGGTCCCGCGTTCCGTCGCGAACCCGTCACGGCTGCGGCTGGGAGCGGCGCGTCAGGTGATTGCGGCCGGGGTATCCGACGGGCTCTGAGCAGGCTGGCCAGCGGGCCTTGTGCCGAGGGCGTGGCACCGGACGAGTCGGTGCCACGCCCTCGGCGTTGTCAGCCGGCCGCCGTATGCGTGATCACAACTTTCACGCGCGCGACGGCCAGGGAGGTCAGTTGTAGATCATTTTTGGTCGGGTCAGCCCTGACCGGTCGCCGTGGTGGATGCCGGCCCCTGGCGGCGCCCGCCACGGCGCTGCTGGTCGGACCCACGGCCACCGGATGCGGAACCGCCGCGGGATGAGGACGCGCCCCACTGCTTGTCGGTACCGCGCCGTGAACCGCCGCCGGGCCGTCCCTGCGCCGGCACCCGGGAGGATGTCGACGCCGGCAGGGACTGGGTGGCGGTCCGCTGCTGCGGCAGGATCCGGGGAGCGGGAGGCCCGGCGAGGCGTGCCACTACCTCGGCGTCCGCGTCGGCCGGTTCCGGCTGGGCGTCGCTACCGGCGGCACGCAGCAACGCACGCACAATCCCGCGTTCCTCTGGAAGCGAGACGAGCACATCGGCACCGTGCGCGCCCGCTCGTGCGGTCCGTCCACCGCGGTGCTGGTAGGTCTTGGGATCGCTGGGAAGCCCCGCGTGCACCACGATGTCGACGCCGTCGACGTGAATGCCGCGAGCGGCCACGTCGGTGGCGACCAGCACCCGGTGCGCGCCGTCGGCGAACCCGGCGAGCGCCCGGGTCCGGGCGTTCTGCGCCATGCCGCCGTGCAGCGGCTGAGCGGGGACACCCGAGCGGGTGAGCTGCTCGGCGAGCCGGTCCGCACCCCGCTGGGTGCGGGCGAACACCAGGGTCCGGCCGGAACCGCCGGCGAGCGCGGTGACCAGACGGGTGTGGGCGGCCGGGTCCGCCGCTTCGAGGGCGTGCCGCGACAGTGTCGAGACCTGCGCGGTCTCGGAATCGATGGCGACGAGCACCGGCTCTGGCAGGTACTGGCGGACCAGTACCTCAACCTCCCGGTCGAGGGTCGCGCTGAACAGCAGCCGTTGGCCACCAGCGGGGGTGGCGTCCAGCAGCGCTCGCACGGCCGGGAGGAAGCCGAGGTCACACATGTAGTCGGCCTCATCCAGCACCGTGACCGCGATCTCTTCCAGGGAGCAGGCACCGCGTTCGATCAGGTCGGTGAGGCGCCCGGGAGTGGCGACGACGATGTGCACTCCGCGCCGCAGCGAGCTGATCTGGCGGGAGATCGACGTTCCGCCGTACACCGCGCGCAGCCGAAGGCCGAGCGGTCTGGCGAGCGGGTCCAGCGCGTCGTGGACCTGCTGGGCGAGTTCCCGGGTGGGAACGAGGATCAGGCCGCGGGGGCGCCCTGGCGTGACGGCGCGGTTCTTCGACAGCTCCGCGAGCATCGGCAGGCCGAACCCCAGGGTCTTGCCGGATCCCGTGCTCGCGCGGCCGAGAACGTTCTCACCGGCGAGGACGTCGGGCAGGGTGGCCGCCTGTACCGGGAAGGGAGCGGTAATTCCCTGGCGGGCAAGGGCTGTGACGAGGGACGGCGGCAAACCCGCGTCCGCGAAGGAGGTGACCGGCGGGCGCGGCTCGCGGGTCGGCAGTGTCGGGCGGGGCGGGGGCGCGGACCGGTTCGGTCCGTTCTGCTTGCCGCCCGGACGAGGGCCGCCGCGACCGCGGTATCCGCCACCACCACCGGGTCGGGAACGGCGGCGGGCAGGGGAGGGCTGAGTATCACCGTGCTGAGACAGGGTTCTTCCGTCCGTCGTGTCGAGGTCGCCGCGTGGATGCGTCGGCGATCATGTGGCAGCGATCGTGCGTCCAGCTCGGGCCGCGTCACCAGAGCATGATCAGATTAAACCCGTCCGGGTTCGCACCAACCTGCTGTCACACGGACCTCGGGTGCGTGGCCCGAAAACCGCGCACCATGGACGGCCTGTGGCCGCCAGCGTGTTCAGCGTACACCGATCACCTCCGGGGGTGCCGCTGACCTCCTCTGTTGCGATGAGATCTCGCGCACGCCGAGGCGGCGTGACCAGAAACGTGACCAGAAAGGAGCTCATAGCAACAGGCTTGTCAGTAGATGGATGACGAGCCCGGCGATCGCGCCGACCACCGTTCCGTTGATGCGGATGTACTGTAGGTCACGGCCCACGTGTAGTTCAATCTTGGTTGAGGTCTCGGTCGGTTCCCAGTTCGCGACCGTTTCGCTGATCACCGCGGTGATCTCGGATCGGTAGCGGTTGACGATCCATGCCACGATGTCGTTGGCTGCGGCGTCGACGCCCGCGCCCAGCCGCGGTTCCGCGGTCAGCCGCTCGCCGAGTGTCCGTAGCTCGTCGGCCATCCGGGTCCGCAGGACGCCGCCGGGATCGTCGGCAGCGTCGATCAGGATGGCCTTGGTGGCGTTCCACATGGTCGCGAGCGCCAGGTCGACCTCCGGATGATCACGGATGCGTTCCTTGAGCTTCTCCACCCGCTCGGCGGTGGCGGAGTCGGTGCGCAGCTGTTCGGCGAACCGGGCCAGAAAGTCGTCCAATGCCCGGCGCAGCCGATGGTCCGGGTCCGCGCGGACCTCGCTGATGAACCGCAGCGCCTCGGCGTAGGCGCGGGCCGCGATCGCCTCGTCGACGAATCGCGGTGACCAGGATGGGGCCTTGTCGGTCACTATCCGTAGCATTATTTCCGGATTGTCGCGCAGCCAGGCCTCCGCCTGCACGGCAACCAGGTCGACGAGACGATGGTGCAGCCCGCCGGCCACGATCCGGCCGAGCGCGGTGCCGGCGGCCGGTGCCCACGGGCGATCCATGACCCGGGCCAGGATGGTCTTCTCGACCACATCCAGCATCACGTCGTCCCGGATGCCCGAGATCGCGGCAGCCAACCGGCCAGATGCCTCCGCGGCGACCCATTCGGCGTGGCCGGGGGCACCGAGCCACGCCCCCATGCGCATGGCCACCCCCAGGCCCGCGATTTTCTCCCGGATCACCGACTCGGCCAGGAAGTTCTGGGCGACGAAGCGCTCGAGGCTGCGTCCCAGGTCGTTCTTGCGGTTCGGGATGATCGCTGTATGCGGGATGGGCAGGCCCAGCGGCCGGCGGAACAGGGCGGTTACGGCAAACCAGTCGGCCAGGGCGCCCACCGCCCCCGCCTCCGCCGCGGCCCGGACATAGCCGGCCCACGTCGGCCCGCCGCCGCTCTCCCAGCGCCAGAACACGACATAGACGACCACGACAAGGGCCAGCAGCCCGGTCGCGATCGTCCGCATCCGCCGCAGCCCACGCCGCAGTTCGGCGTCGTTGGGCGCCGCGGGCTCCGGTCGCGCGGGCATCGTCCTCCGCTCCTGGGCTGTCACGTCATGTGCTGTCCTGCCCTGTGCCGTCCCCGTCCCGCCGGTGCCGATCGGCCGCGGCGAATGCTCCGGTTACGACCGTACGGCCGCGACGTCTCGATGTGCGGCGGTCAGCCGCGGTCGTGACAGAGCTGTCGGCCCCGTGGGCGGGCCCCGGCGGCAGACACGCCACGGCGACCATTCCCAGGAGCGCGCAGTAAGCGCCGATCACCCGCCCCGAGCCGCCGTGGGCCGCCGCGAGCAGCTGGAGGGCGGCGCCGCAGGCGACGGCGAGGGTGCCCGTAGCGACGGTGCGGATCACCGGACTGAATGTGCTGGCGAGCACCGCTTGCCGGGCGGGCCCGGGGCTGGCCGAGACCGTCTCGGCCGAGATCGTCCCGGCCGAGGCTGTCCTGGTCATGGCCATGACCATGGCCGTCGCGCGGCGGGCCAGTCCCGGGCCGGCGGTGCTGAGCACGGGAGCCGCGAGCAGCGTGAGCAGCACGCCACCGACGGCGAATCCCACTGGGCCGCTGCGGTGCGGGGTAACGACGAACCAGCTGGCGACGGCGAAGACGACCAGCGGCGGACGGGACCCGAATGCATCGGGCGTGGGTGCGATGACGAGCAGCGGAGCGACGAGCAGCAGCAGGTAGTGGCTCCAGATGATCGGTGACGCCACGAGCGCGGCGGCAAGCGTGCCCGCGTACAGCGTCCGTTCGTCCGCCGTGTGTCGCATGCGCAGCCAGCATGCGATGAGCAGGCCGAGCGCCGCCACCCGGGCGATCCAGCTGGCCATGGTGAAGCCGAGACCGCTGTTGACCAGCAGGCCGGTGAGGCTGAGCCCCATCGGGGCCTCCGTGCGGCTGAGCACTGTGAGCATACCCAGGTAGGCGCGGGTGCCGACCGGGCTGATGAGCTCGGCCAGGGCGAACAGCACCGTGACGGCAACCGCGGCGACCGCGCTCGCTGTGGCCCGTCGGGTCAGCACCAGCCACAGCCAGACCGGTGCCAGGAACAGCTTGGCGTAGATGACGGCAGCCGCGATCATCCCCGCGCTGACCGGCCGGTCGCGGCAGCGCCACAGCGCGGCGAGACCGAGGAAGAGCACGGCGTTGAGCGTCCCCATCTGTAGGCCGGTGATGGTGCAGGACGCCATCACCACCAGCGCGTAGGTCCGGGCCTCCCGCGCGCCGGCGAGGTGGGCCGCGGCGATCAGCGCCGCGACCGAGAGCGCGATGAACGCGAGCGCCCCGTAGCGGCCGAGCCACGACAGCGGGACGAAGCCGAATGCGACCAGGTAGGGATAGACGTAGGCGAAGCCCGAGGAGATCTCGGCGGAACCCGGCGGCGGATAGGGGTCGCGGCCATGCCCGACGGCGCCGCCGGCACGCAGGAACACCTCGATGTCATAGTGCGGGAGCGGCACGATGTAGACCAGCCACACCGCGGCCACGACGGCCGCGAGCGCGGCAGCCCCCCCAGGCTTACTCACGCCAGCGCCGATCGTCGTCCGCTGAAAACGTTCAGAGCGCGTGTGAGATCGTCATTCCGGCTCGCCGCGTCCAGGCGCCCCCTGGCCGCGTTGTCGGCCGCACCGAGACGACTCATCCGGTATCGCTTCGGCCTTCCGCCTTGCCAGGGGGCGCCTGGGCGCGGCTCACTGATCGAAAGCCCGATCTCACACACGCTCTCAGCGCCCGCAGCCTGCCAGTACCCGCGACATGTGAACACCACGCCCGCCTCGCCCGTTGACGTCCTCGACATCGTTGCGCATGCCGCGGTGAGGGGGCACACGCCGCCGGTTCCGGGACCGCGTCAACGCGCGGTGGGGCGTCCAGAGCTCGGCTCGCCCGACCGCCGCCCGGCGGTGGCGCCGGCATGCCGGCCACGTCGTCCCATCCACTTGCCTATTACCCTGGGGGGGTATACGGTCCGCCCTGTGATACCCCGAGGGGGTAGCGGATGGTGAGGGTGCGGTGAAGAACAGATGGGCGTGGCCCACGGCTACATCGGCAACAAGGACGACTACCGTAAGCGGTTACGGCGCATCGAAGGCCAGATCCGCGGCTTGCAACGGATGGTTGAGCAGGAGGAGTACTGCATCGACATCCTGACCCAGGTCTCGGCGGCGACCAGGGCGCTGCGGGCGGTGGCGCTGGGCCTGCTGGATGAGCACCTGGCGCACTGCGTCGTGGGGGCCGCGGCGGCCGGCGGCGACGAGGCCGACCGCAAGGTACAAGAGGCCTCGGAGGCGATCGCTCGCCTGCTCCGGTCCTAAGTGGTCGGCGCCGGAAGTGCATCCAGGGCCTGCCGGCGTCAGGCGGCGCCTCGCTTCATCGCTCCCCGCACATCGCTTCGCGATGCACGGGTACCCCGGCTCGTCGGCCCCGGTAGAACACCGCTACCGGGGCCTCCTCCGCCTCGCGACGCATCCACCTGGCATCCGACAGCCCCCGAAGGACTTCCAGCGCCGACCACTGAGGCGTGTTTCGAAAGTCAGCTGTCCGGCTCCCGGACCGAACGACGGCTTCCGAAGCACGCCGTACGAGCAACCGGCAACAAAGGAGATGCACGATGAGCGTGACAGCGGACGCTGCGCATCCTGTCGACCTCGGGGAGATCGACCTGTCGATCGGGGGGATGACCTGCGCGTCCTGCGCCGCCCGTATCGAGAAGCGGCTCAACAAGCTCGACGGTGTGACCGCCGCGGTCAACTACGCCACCGAGCGGGCCCGGGTCGTCTATCCCGGTCGGCTCACCACGGCGGCTCTGATCGCCGAGGTGGAGAAGGCTGGCTACCGCGCGTCCGTACCCCAGCCGGAAACGCGGCGTCCGGCGCGGCCGGGGAACACGGCGGCGCGTGCCGCTGGCGAGACCGGCGCGGCAGCCGAGATGGATCAGACCGGCCCGCTGCGGGCCCGGCTGGTCAGCTGCACCGCGCTGAGCCTGCCGGTGCTGCTGCTCGCGATGGTGCCCGCGCTGCAGTTCGACAACTGGCAGTGGCTGTCGCTGGCGTTGGCCGCGCCGGTCGTGCTGGGGGGAGGGCTCCCGTTCCACCACGCGGCGTGGCGGAACCTGCGGCACGGCGCGGTGACCATGGACACGCTGATCTCGACCGGCACGCTCGCGGCGTTCGGCTGGTCGCTGTACGCCCTGTTCCTCGGTCATGCCGGCGACCGCGGCATGACGATGCGGTTCACCCTCCTCGCCACTCGGGACAGCGCCGCGAACAGCATCTACCTCGAGGCCGCCGCGGTGGTGACGACGTTCATCCTTGCCGGGCGGTACTTCGAGGCACGGGCCAAACGCCGGGCCGGCGCGGCGTTGCGGTCCCTGCTGGACCTGGGGGCGAAGGACGTCGCGGTCCTGCGCGACGGGCGGGAGCAGCGGGTCCCGGTCGACCGTCTCGCTGTCGGCGACCGTTTCGTCGTCCGGCCCGGCGAGAAGATCGCCACCGACGGAGTGGTCGAGGAAGGCGCCTCCGCGGTCGACGCGAGCATGCTCACCGGCGAATCAGTACCGGTCGACGTCACGGTGGGCGACGCGGTCACCGGTGCCACGCTGAACGCCAGCGGCCGGCTGCTGGTCCGCGCGACCCGGGTCGGCGCGGACACCCGGCTCGCGCAGATGGCGAAGCTCGTCGTCGATGCGCAAAGCGGCAAGGCCGCGGTTCAACGGCTCGCTGACCGGGTCTGCGCCGTCTTCGTTCCCTTTGTGATCATTCTTGCGGTCGCGACCCTCACGGTCTGGCTCGCGCTCGGCGCCGGGGTGGCAACCGCGTTCACGGCCGCTGTCGCGGTCCTGATCGTCGCCTGCCCGTGTGCGCTCGGCCTCGCCACCCCCACCGCCCTGCTGGTCGGCAGCGGCCGGGGCGCGCAGCTCGGCATCCTGATCAAGGGGCCGGAGGTGCTGGAATCGACCCGGCGGATTGACACCGTCGTGCTCGACAAGACAGGGACGGTGACGACTGGGCGGATGAGCCTTGTCGATCTTGTTCTTGCGCCCGGCACTGACCCCGACGAGGTGCTGCGGCTGGTCGGCGCGGTCGAGGACGCCTCCGGCCATCCGATCGGCCAGGCGATCGCCCGCGCCGCGCGGGAACGCCTCGGTGACCTGCCGGCGATGGCGGACGTGGCGGATTTCACCGCCCTCGGGGGCCTCGGTGTGCGCGCGGTCGTGGCCGGTCACACGGTCGTCGCCGGTCGCCGGGGCCTGTTGGCCGAGGAGTCGCTACGTGTCCCGGACGAGCTCCAGCTGGCGGCACGGGCCGCTGAGGAGGCTGGTCGGACACCGGTCTTCGCCGGCTGGGATGGCGCTGCCCGCGCGGTGCTCGTCGTTGCCGACACCGTCAAACCCACCTCGGCCGACGCGGTCCGCGGGCTGCGTGCCCTCGGCCTGACCCCGGTGCTGCTCACCGGCGACAACACCCGCGCCGCCCGCGCCGTCGCAGGCCAGGTCGGCATCGACGAAGTGATCGCCGAGGTGCTTCCCACGGACAAGGCCGACGTCGTGTCCCGGTTGCGGGCACAGGGCCGGGTCGTCGCGATGGTCGGGGACGGTGCCAATGACGCCGCCGCGCTCGCCTGCGCCGATCTCGGTCTGGCCATGGGAACGGGAACGGACGCCGCGATCGAGGCCGGCGACCTCACTCTCGTCCGCGGGGATCTACGCGCCGCGGTCGACGCCATCCGCCTGGCACGGCGCACCCTCGCCATCATCAAGGGCAACCTGTTCTGGGCGTTCGCCTATAACATCGCCGCGCTGCCGCTCGCCGCCGCGGGTCTGCTCAACCCGCTGATCGCCGGTGCGGCGATGGCGCTGAGCTCCCTGTTCGTGGTCTCGAACAGCCTGCGGCTGCGTCGCTTCCAGCCCGTCGGTGGCCCCGCGACCGGCGAGCCGGGCGTCGCGGCAGCCCGGATGGCAGGCCAGCGGAGGCCCACCGTCGATGCCACGGCCGCCGGCGGCCGGTAACCGACTGCCCGGCTATCGAGTGCCCGGCTACCGGCGGCACGGTCCCGCGCCGCCGGCAGCCGGCGGGGCTACAGCTTCGCGAGCAATGTCCTCATTGTCGTGATCTCTTCTGACTGGCTGGCCTGGATCCCGCGCGCGAGCTCCTTGGCCGGTTCATAGCGGCCGTTCTGCTCCTCGGCTCTGGCCATGCTGATCGCGCCCTCGTGATGAGTGATCATCATCGTGAGGAACATGCGGTCGAACCCAGGACCGCTGGCGCCTGTCATCGCCGCCATGTCGTCGGCTGACATCATGCCCGGCATCATCGACATCATGGGCATGGCGGCACTCGACGCCGGAGGCATGCCCATGCCCATGCCGTGGCCCCCGCTCTGCGGAGTGGCCGTGGGCTCGCCCCAGCTCCGCAGCCAGCCCGTCATCGTCGTGATCTCGGGATCCTGGGCGCTTCGGATCGTCCGTGCCAATGACCGGACCTCCTCACTGGCGGCCCGGGCCGACGCCAGATCGGCCATGTCAACAGCCTGCTGGTGATGCGGGATCATACCCTGGGCGAACGTGACGTCGGCGGCGTTGTGATCACTGTTTGCCGACGCGCTGGATGACGCGGCGGCGGAATGCGTGGTGGAGCTGGCGGGGGAACTGCCGGTGCCGCACGCGGCCAGCACCATGGCGCTGAGCAGCGCGGCCAGAAGCGGCAGAAAACGCTTCATCGCAATGAGGTCCTTACGTGATCGTCAGTAGGCGGATGTCCGGACAGCGGACATGACCCGTCGCGAGACACGGCAGCGCGGGCGCGGTCATGCCGCGGGCCGGTCTACAGACGAAGCACGCAGAGAGCGGCAGGATCGGGCGGTTGAGGTCTCCAGGCACGGGGTAACCCACGCCATCCCGTACCCCGACCGGCGGCTGCCGGCTGTCCGGCGGCCGCGGCGGCCAACAGCCACCCGGAGAAAGCGGCGAACTGGAGCAGTAGATCGATCGTGCTGGACGCCCGGAGAAAGGCACCGCACAGCGGGCCCGGATGGGTGTTGTGCCCCGCTGGCCCGTCTGGCGCGCCCCGGTCCGGGCAGTCGGGTGACCCCGCGGCCCGTGTCCGGATGGTCTGCGCGACAGCGGCGGTCTGCGCGACAGCGTCCGCCCTCGATGGGTGGGACATGAGCGGGTGGGCCGCGGACAGGTGAGCCATGGAGCTGGGCGGCAGCCCTCCCAGCCCACCGTGCATCACCAGCAGGCCCAGGAGGAGCAACGGCAGCACCGCGATCACACGCCACGGCCTGGCCCGTACCGCTCCCGATCCCGTCCGCACGCTTGTGAGTGTGCCTCACCGCGGGCTACGCCGTGGGAGAAGGCCCGATCTGATCCATTCGATGCTGCCCGGGGAAGGGCCGGAGGTGCCTTCGGGGAAGGCGGTATGTTCAGCGGCTGACTCCGCGCACCGGCGCGTGGGGTTGTGCGGGAGGGGCGGACGTGTCAACGAACCCGCGGGCGGCCTCGCTGGACGGGCGAGGGGCTGCCCTCTGGTGGGCCGCGCGGATCCCTGCCTGGGTGCTTCCAGCGTTGATCTGTGCCTGGTTCGCCGCGGCGCTGGCCGCGACGGCCGGTGACGCTCCCGCCTGCTCGGTCGCTCACCCGGGTGACTGCGGCCCGGATCTGGGCTCGGCGCTGCTCGGGGTGTGTCTGCTGGGCGTCCCGGTGCTGCTGTGGTGGTCGCCGGCGGCCGGGTGCACGGCCGGGATCGTGTTCTGTGTCGCGGACGTGCTCGTCGACACCAGGGGTCCTGCCAGCGTCGTACTTGTCGGGTATGGGATGGCATGCGCCGCGGTCGCGGCCTGGCTGGTTCGGGTGCGCGTGGGCCAGCGGGCCATCACTGATCATTTGGCCGGTGTGCGCGTGCTGCTCGGGTGGGTCCGGCCCGGCGGCCTCCGGCGCTCTCGGTTACTGGCCGTGGCCGCATTCGCCGTCATGGCAGCTGGACTGTATGCCTGGTACGCCCACCTGGGCGCTGTCGAGGACCGTCACCTCGCCGCGGCCGAGGTGCAGAGCGTCCAGATCGTCGCGGTGGGCAAGGGCAAGATCACAGTCGTTCTCGCGTCGGGGGCGCGCCGCACCCTGGCGGTGGCCGACACGGCTGGCTATCCGACAGGCTCGTCCGTGCCGGTCCGGACCGATCCAGGTGATCCCGGCTGGGTCCGCCTCCTGGCCGAACCGGACGACCCGACCGGGTGGGCCGCCGGCGGGTTCGCCGCGGCGGCGATCGCGGCCGCGTTGATGTCGCGGGAGTGGGTGGGATGGCGTGCCCGTCGCGGTCTTGTGACCGGTCGGCACCGGGGCATCCACGTAAGGATCATGACAGACGAGCGTGGCGCGGTGCTCGTCTACGCCGCGGACGACGTGCGCGGAGAACGGCCGCTCGCGGTCGTCCCCGTCCGTTGGGCGGCCGGCGCGGCCAGCGCGGCTGGGCCAGGGCAGGTTGGCGCTGGCCGCCCCGATGAGCCCGGCCAGCCTGGTGATCTTCATGGCCGCGGTGAATCCGGCGGATTTTCCGATGAACGGGCGTTCGGGCGGGCCTGGCGGGGTGAGGTCGACGACGCCGTCACAGCCTCTCCCGCCATGCTTGTCGGCGGGCTGCACGATGACGCCTGGCCAGCCTTTGTCATCGGGGACTATGCCGTCGGGGACTCCGCCGGTGGTGCTGATGTGCTGCTGCCCGTTGCCCCGCTGCGGACGTTCCGCTCACCGCCGAGCAGTTGGTGGCGGTTGCTGCGGGGCGGCTGTGGCCCGCGGGCAGCCCAACACGGGCCGGGCGGGGACGACACCGCGGCCGGTGGTACCGGTGGCACGGCCACCGGATACGGCTTGCCCGGCCGCCCCGTACCGGCGGGCGACGCCGACGCGGCCGTGCCCGCTTTGCCCACCGTGCTGCGAGGACCGGGCAGGTACCGGGCGGCCGGCGCGACAGCGCTGGGTGGTGGGCTGTTCGGTGCTCCGATCGCCGTGCTGCTGGGGCTGGACGTCGTACCCGCGGTATGGCTCGGGGGCGTTCTGCTGGCCAACGGGCTGTTTGCCGCCGGCCGGTCCGTCATCCTCGATGAGCGCAGGCTGACGGTCCGCGGCCCGATGTTCGTCCACAGCGTGGCCTGGGGGCGCCTGCACGGCGCTCGGCTTGTCGGTGACCGCCTTGTCCTGGCCTGGGAGCCGGCAACGGTGGTGGCGGTCGGGCCGTTCGCGCCGGTGGGGGAGTCCCCCGGCCGGCGGGAACAGACGGAGCGGACCGGCGCCGCGATGATGACGTTGCGTGCGCGGGCTGTCGCGGGAGCCGCGGCCACGGGTACGAGCACGGGCGCGCGGCTTGGCCGGCAGGTGACGCGCGCACCGGGATTCGGGTTTGTGGTGGTCGCCGCGTACGTCCTGCTCGTGACCGCCTCCTGGTGGTGGCACGCCCACGGCGGCTGACCCGTTTCACCTCTGGGCGCGGGGGCCGGCCCGCCGGTCAGCGAATGTCGAGAAGGTCAGCGGCGAGCAGGCACAGGTCATCCTCCCGGCCGCTGGGGCCGGCCACCTCGTCCAGCAGCCGGTCGCACGCTGCGTCCAGGCCCATGGTATTGGCGCCGGCGGCGACGGCCGACAGGAAGTCGAGCCGGTCGGATATGGAGGTGTCCCGGCGCTCGACCAGCCCGTCGCTGTAGAGCAGCAGACGTGCGCCTGGCGGCAGGGCCATGGTGTCCTGCCGGTAGACGAGGTTGTCCACGGCACCGAGGATCGGGCCGTGGACTTCCTCCAGGAAGGCCGGGCTGGCGCCGTCGAGCACCAGCGGTGGGGGATGTCCCGCGCATGACCAGGTCAGCATCTGGTTGGTGACGTTGAGGCAGACGACCACCGCGGTGGCGTAGACCTCCGAGCCGGAAGCCGTGAGGCTGGCCGACAGCTGGCCAGTGATCGCGGCGGGGGACTGCCCCAGCATCGCGTAGGCGCGCGCCGCGTGCTTGAGCTCGGCCATGACCGTGGCCGCGCGTAGCCCGTGGCCACCGACGTCGCCGACGATCAGCATGAGCGAGTCGTCCGGGAGCGCCAGCGCGTCATACCAGTCGCCGCCGACGTCGACGTCACGGCCCGCCGGCAGGTATCGGGCGGTCAGGTCCACTCCGGCCACGGTCGGCAGGTGCCGTGGCAGGATCGCCTGTTGAAGTGCTTCGGTGACCGAAAGCTGTCGATCATATAGTCGCGCCCGTTCGATCGCGTGGGCGCAATGCCCGGCCAGGGTCGTCAGGAAGGCCCGCTCATCGGTATCGAAGATCTGTTCGGATGCCCACCCGAGCAGGATGACCCCGATCGGCCGTCCCGATATGATCATCGGGAGGTGGGCCACGCGGCCCAGCCCGGCCATCTCGAGGAGGGCCCCGACATGGGGATAGTCGGCCAGGTACTCCGCTCGGGAAGCGTCGAACCGGGCATGCGCCGTGCGCAGGACGTCCGAGGTGGCGGTGGCCGCCCGGCCGGAGATCCGTTCCAGGACGCGGTTGACCTGTTTGGACTGTGTGGTCGGGCCGACCATGCACAGCCGTCCCTCCTCACCGACCAGTATGATCGCGGCGACGTCGGCGCCGAGGTCGTCACGGGCGGAGCGAGCCACGGCATTGGTGACGTCCGGAACGGTCAGGGCTTGGCCGAGCGCGGCGGTGACGTCGAAAAGCTTGCGGGCCCGGTCCAGCGCCGACGACAGTGATCGGATCAGCTCCGCACGCTGTGCCTCCGCGCGCTGACGGTCGTCAACGTTGCGGAAGTACACGGTCATCCCGTCCGGCGCGGGAAACAGGCGGATTTCGAAATAGCCGGCGAGCGGCCCGTAGTATCCCTCGAACTCCACGGGGACCTGCGTCCGCTGGGCTTGTAGGTACAGTTTTTCGAACGCCGAGCCGATTATCTCCGGATACACGTCCCACATCGGTTTCCCGAGCAGCTCGGACGGGTCATGGCCGAGGAGCCGGCCCGCGACCGCGTTGACGAACACGAACCGGCCCTCGTTGTCGTACACCGCCACACCGTCGCTGACATGCTGCATGGCGCGCCCGGCCTGTTCGCGCTCGTGGCGCAGCTCGGTGGTGTCGGCGCAGACTCCGGCCAGGCGGACGATCTGGCCCGTGGCGTTGGTGATTGTCCGGCCGCGCCCCTGGAGCCAGGCGTGTGAGCCGTCCGGGCGCATCACCCGGTACTCCTCCAGGATGGAGCCACCGCTCGCCAGCGCCATGGCGATCCGAGCCTGGATGTTCGGCGCGTCGCCGGGGTGAACGAGGGCCAGGAACGCCTCCATCGTCCCATCGAAGGCGTCCAGGTCGATGCCGTGCAGCTCGGCGGTACGCCGGTCCCAGCGCAGCGTTTCGCCAGCGACATCCCAGTCCCAGACACCCACGCACGCGGCGTCCAGCGCGAGCAGTAGATGATCGAAAGTGTTGGCATCGGGCGCGAGCGGCGTTGGTCCGTCAACGTGCCAGGACGCTGGTGCCACGGTCTCGGCGGGCGGCCGCGCGTCGCAGTGGGCTGACTGGCCGCGGTTACCCGTCCTGCCCATGGGGCCTCGGCGATCGCTCGGCAGATCATGGCTTGTCCGCCCAGGACCGGGCGGCGGTGTCGACACGGCTCGACAGTCAACCACGAGACCTCAGGTGCGTTCAGCAAAGGGAACGGAACAGGCCAGTATCTTGGCGCAATGTTACCGCGAGGCACCACCGCCAGGGTGGTTCTGCTCACGGTCGCGGGTGTGTTCCGCAGCCCGATCACTGGTGCCAGCGGGGTGGCGGTCTGCACCCTTGCCGCTGGTGCCCCTGGTCGGAAAGCATGCGATCATGGTTGTTGCGTGCTCGGAGACCTCAGGGGAGGTGCTGCTCGGGGAGCTCAGCGGGAACCTCGGGGAGCTCAGCGGGAATAGGGAGCCGGCCCCCCGGCGACGCCGGTATCGAGCAGCTTCGTCACCTCGTCCGGCGCGAAGCCCCAGCTGGCGAGCACATCGCCGGTCTGCTCGCCGGGCAGTGGCGGTACCGCGCCGAGTTCCGCTGGGGTGCGGCTGAAACGTGGTGCCGGCGCGGGCTGCACCACGCCGTCGCGTTCGACGAAGGTTCCCCGCGCCTGGAGGTGCGGGTGGCGCGGCGCCTCGGTGAGCGACAGTACCGGCGCGGCGCAGGAGTCCGTGGCCAGCAGGAGGCTGGCCCACTCGTCGCGGGTCCGGGTACGGAACACGGCCGCGAAACGTTCCTTGAGCGCGGGCCAGTGGGCCTGGTCGTCCCGTGCCGGCAGGTCGGCCGCGGACAGCCCCAGGCGGTGGATTAGTTCGTCGTAGAACGGCCCTTCCAGCGCACCGACCGCGATGTAGCCGCCGTCGGCGGTTTCGTAGACCTCGTAGTAGGGTGCGCCGGTGTCGGCGAAGTTCGTGCCGGGCTCGTCGCGCCAGCGCCCCTGGGCGAGCAGCCCGTGGAACAGGGTCGTGAGCAGGGCGGTGCCGTCCACCATGGCCGCGTCCACCACCTGGCCTCGCCCGTGGGCACGCGCGTCCAGCAGAGCGCAGACCACACCGAACGCGAGCAGCATCCCGCCGCCGCCGAAGTCGCCGACGAGACTGAGCGGTGGTACCGGCCGCTCTCCGTGCCGCCGAAAGTTGTTCAGGGCACCGGCGAGGGCGATGTACGTGATGTCATGGCCGGCGGTATGCGCGAGCGGGCCCTGCTGCCCCCAGCCGGTCATCCGGGCGTAGACCAGCCGAGGGTTGCGGGCAAGGCAGACGTCCGGACCCAGCCCAAGGCGTTCCATGACCCCGGGCCGGAATCCTTCGATCAGCGCGTCCGCGCTCTGCGCGAGTCTGAGCAGCGTCTCGGTACCGGCGGGGCTTTTCAGGTCGAGAGCCACCGACCGCCGGCCGCGGTTCATGGCGTATCCGCGGGGGTCGGCCCCCTGCCGGCTCTTCTCGTAGTCGCCGCCCGTGGTGGCGCGCGTGAGCCGATCCACCCGGACGACATCCGCGCCCATGTCGGCGAGCAGCATCGCCCCGAACGGCGCTGGGCCCAGGCCAGCCATCTCCAACACCCGCACGCCCGTGAGCGGCCCGGTCATGAGCGTCTCCCCTCGTCCTGGTGGCTCGGTTGTACAGCTGACTAATCTGAATAAATGATAGAGATATACGGTGCCGCCGGCCCCCCGGCGGCAGCGGCGGCGTAGCCACAGGAGGCGGGATGATCAGCGAACCGGGAGACACCGCAGGAGACACTGACAAACCGGTTGTCGTGAGCTGGCCCCGGCCGTCGGTTGCCCAGATCACGCTGTCCCGCCCTGACCGGCTCAACGCTCTCACCTTCGGCATGGTCGGGCAGCTTTCCGACACGCTCGCCCGGCTCGGTGCGGATGAGCGGGCCCGCGTGGTCGTGCTCACCGGGGCTGGCCGCGCCTTCTGCGCCGGCCTGGACCTCGCCGGGCACGTCCGGGGCGCGATGGGGCGCTCCCGCGGACCGGCCGAGCGGCTGCGCGGGCAGGAGGCCTTCGCCGCGATGGTGCGGACCATCCGTGCGATCCCGCAGCCTGTCGTCGCCGCGGTCAACGGCGCGGCGGCCGGTGCCGGGATGGCGCTGGCGCTGGCCGCCGATGTGCGGCTGGCCGCTGTCTCGGCGCGTTTCCACGTTGCCGCCGTCAAGATCGGATTGTCCGCGGGGGAGTGCGGCATCAGTTATCACCTGCCCCGCCATGTCGGCTCGTCCCGCGCTTTTGAGATCATGCTTACCGGCCGGCCGGTGGATGCCGCTGAGGCGGAGCGCATTGGTCTGGTCTCCCGGATGGTCGACGACGCGGATCTGCTCGACAGCGCGCTGGAGACCGCCGAGGCCGTCTGCGCCAACAGCCCCTTCGCGGTGGCGATGACCAAAAAGATCATGTGGGCGAACCTCGACGCGGGGTTCACCCCGGCGATCGAGCTGGAGAACCGGACCCAGATCCTCGCCGCCATGACGGCGGATTCGGGCGAGGCAATGCGCGCGTTCGTCGAGAAGCGCCAACCCGTTTTCACCGGAGAGTAATACCGTGGAATATGATCAGAACCCTTACGAACAACTCCTCTATGCCGTCGAGGAGAATGTCGCTACGATTACGATCAACCGGCCCGAGCGGCGCAATACCGTTACGTACCAGGTCCTCGACGAACTGATCGACGCCGTTACCCGGGCGGGGGCGGATGATGACGTGCGCGCGGTCGTGGTCACCGGCGGCAGTGGGCCTTTCTTCTCAGCCGGTACCGACCTGTCCAGCGGTGACGGGTACGACGCCGCGGCGGCGGACTTCAAACCGTTGCGCGGCGGGACCAGGGACGTCGGTGGGGAGCTGGCGCTGCTGATCTACGATCTACCCAAACCGGTGATCGCCGCGGTGAACGGGACCGCGGTCGGGATCGGCATCACCATGATTCTTCCGATGGACGTGCGCATCGCCGCGGACAACGCCCGCTTCGGGCTGCCCTTCACCCGGCGGGGGATAATCCCCGAGTCGTGCGCGAGCTTCTTCCTGCCGCGGATTGTCGGGATCTCCAGAGCGGTCGAATGGGCCGTGACCGGCCGGATCTTTCAGGCCGCGGAAGCGCTGGCGGCGGGCCTTGTACACGAGCTGCTCCCCGCCGCCGACGTGTTGCCCCGGGCGCGGGAGATCGCCATCGAGATCGCCCACAACACCTCGGCGGTGTCGGTCGCCCTCACCCGCCAGCTGATGTGGAAGCTTCTTGATGCCGATCATCCCATTGAGGCGAACCGGCTGGAGTCACAGGCGCTGCTCGCGCTCGGCCGGATGGCCGACGTCCCCGAGGGCGTGGCCGCGTTCCGGGAGAAACGGGCGCCTGCCTTCACCCTGCGCCCCAGCCGTGACCTACCCGGCTTCTACCCGTGGTGGGCCACCCCCTCCTTCGAGGAGTGACCAGCGGAGGGAGGCGCCCTGCGTGGGGCGTCGACCGACGAGCCGGGGTACCCGCGCATCGCGCAGCGATGGACGGGGAGCGATGACGCCAGGCGCGTGCCCCAACCCCGCGACGCCGCGTCCCCTATTGTCGGGCGCTCTTACATGGCGGAAACCACAGGTGGGGTACGCCCACGGCGGCCGATGCTGCTCAGCCGGCAAATAGCATCGGGATGTGCGGGCCGGTGGTTTTCCTCAAATTTCCTGTCATCTCCGCGGGCACGGCCCCGGCCGCGATCTCGGCCGGTGACCGTACTCCCGGGCATCAGCACCCAGGCCGTCGGGCCTGTCGGGCGGCAGCGGACCGCTGCCTACGGTGTGTGCCGGCATGCGGACGGCCGCGTTCCGCTGCCGCGGGCCGCGCCGACCACCTGCCTGTCTGGCCAGCGGTTCCTGCCGGGGGGCGGACTCGGCTTCGGTGAAGCCCCCGAGGATGTCCTCGCCCGCGAGCTCGTCGCGGAGACCGGGCTGACGGTATCCATCGCCGCGCGATGCGCGGGTACCCCGGCTCGTCGGTCGACGCCTACAACCAGGGCGGCTCCCTGCGCCGCCGCGCGATGCGCGCGCCCCAGCCCCGCTCCTTGATCCGCGGCCCTGCTGCCGGGCGCTCTGATGCTGGCGTGACGGTCTGGCTCGGCGCCCGGATCGTGGGTGCTGGTGGTAAACCGGCCGAACTGGTCATTCGGTCGTTGCCGGCGGAGGAATGCATCCAGATGTTTCCGGCGTGACGGGCGGGTCCTGACTTCCACACGGCTTCCAGCGGCGTGAAGAGAGCTATGATCATGGCTTTCAGTCAGCGAGGAGAACATGGTGATGAATCGGTCGACTGTGTTGCTTGAAAGAACTGGGCGGATGTGCGGGACCGTCTTTTTGGCGACATCTGTGATCGGAGCCGCGCTGGGCGGGACAATGAGTTATCTGGCCGCGAACGGTACCGAAGCCGGCGCGCCCGGCGTCGGCATGGCCACTGGGGTGACAGGCAGGCCACCGCAGGCCACCGCCACCGGTACGGTCCCACCGGCCGCGGCACCTGATACGGCCGACCCGGACATCGGTGCCTCGCCGGCCGTCGGGCCCGCTCCACCAGCGGCGCTGGCGCGGCGGGAGGAGCCGGCGGCATCCGACACACAGCCGGCCAGCGGTGCCGGAACAGCCACCGGTGGGCCCACCAGCAGCGATACCGAATCCGGAGCGGCACCCGCGCCGGCGCCCGCACCGGTGCCAGCCGCCTCGACGCAGCAGCCGGCGGCGGACCCGGCCACGACGGCACCCGCTCCCAGCCCGACAGCGCCGGCTCCAGCGGCCACGGCGTCACCGTCCGCGGCGCCGAAGCCTGTTCCGCCGGAGAACGGCCGGTGACGATCTGACGGTCTTCATGGGTGGCTGCCGCCATCGCTATGGGCCAGCGTATTTACTGTTCATTGATCTATATCTATATTTGTCATAATTTTTGTTGATTGATATCTCTGTGGCCGCTGGCAGTGCGCTGGCGGCCGTTCGCGTGTAAGCGATAAAATTATATTAAAATAATAGATATGATTGCCGTGGTTGTGGTTATCCACAGCGAACACGCGGCGGCCCGGCGGCCCGGTGCGATACGCCCGCTGGCGGGACCGGGCTGTGCTGTCGGAAAAGCTGTGCCGCCGGAAAAGCAAGGGCCCGGCCTGGCACAGCCCGGAACTTCCTCGGCACAGGCGTGCCGGCTGGAGCGTGGGGTATGCCCAGCCAGGTGTGCCCAGCGTTTTTCCAGTGGTGCCGACGGCATGACGGGACGGTGGTCGCGTCGCTTTCGGCCCGCACTGTGACATGGCCGGAGACGACATGACCGGAGACGGATGTGTTCCAGGAACGAGCAAAAATGCTGCCCGGACGTCCCGACCTGTTTGTCATCGATATACCGAGGCCTGTTCTCGTCGGGCTGGGGAGCGCTGTCCTGTTGCTGGTCGTCCTGGCCCTCGTCGGGTCGCTGGACTCGCTCGCGCTCGCCGCGGTGCTCAGCTACCTGATTCTTTACGGCTTCTCGCTCGTGCTGCTGCGCTCACCCCACCAGGCCGGATCAGGCCGGGCGGACGCCAGCGGGCGGGCCCGGCGCGGTGTCGTTAGAGCGTGTGTGAGATCGGGCTTTCGATCAGTGAGCCGCGGCCAGGCGCTCCCCGGCAAGGCGGAAGGCCGAAGCGATACCGGATGAGTTGTCTTGGTGTGGCCGACAACGCGGCCAGGGGGCACCTGGGCGCGGCGAGCCGGAATGACGATCTCACACGCGCTCTGAGAAACGCGCTCTGAGAGTGGCTGGCACGAGGGCGTGCCCCAGCCCCGTGGCGCCGCGTCCCCTACTGCCGGTCGCTTTTCGTCATCCAGGTGAGGTCATTCTCGGTGATCCTTAGCCGCGCCGCGATCTCCTGGCTCGTCCGGCCGGTCTCCACCGCTTCACGAAGCGCCTGATTACGTATGGTTCGTAGCGATGTGCGCTGGGCGCAGTCGGTCCAGATCAGATCGTTTGCGGCGACCGCCCGTTCGATTGGGTCGGTGATGGCAAGCACCTCGTCATGGGATAGCACGCGACGATAGTCGCCGCTCCGCGCGGTTCTGGCAATGCCCGCGTACGGCAGAGTTCGAACGGCAGCTACCAGCTGTCCAGGTCCCCGGGGCTGACGTTGCCGCCGAATGGGTAACGTGCTGTCGCGTCAGCACTATATACCGTACCGTTACCGTGAGGCAGCCCGTGTGCGGCAGTCAGGCGACGCCGCCGTGTTCCGTGGTGGGCAGCGTCCGCCGCCGGTCGTGACGGTCCCGTACCCGTAGGTAGATCTCCAGGGAGAGGTTGAGCAGGAGGTGCCCCTCGTGGGCCGGCCGGCGGAACGTGCCCGGCTGGACGCCGAAGAGGCGGGCGGCTCGTTCACGCCGCTGGTCAAGCGTGAGGGCGAGGGTACCCGGCCACAGGCACAGCATGATCCCGGTCGCCTCGCTGTGCGGCTGGTCCAGGGTGGCGACGGCGGCGGTGAGCAGGCGATGCGCGAGGATCGCCCGGTCGTGGATTCCCTGGCGGGGCATGCCGGCCTCAACAGGCCAGACCAGGTCGACGAACTCCGGCGTATATGTGACCAGCTCGGCGGGCCGGCCACCACGGCGGAGTATCCGGACGAGCTGGTTGCGAATCTGTTGCACATTGGCTGTGTCCATCGGGTGGTTCGGTCGTTCCCTTCGAGATGACCTGTGAGGACCGTCTTTCGTAGCGGCTCATGCCAGTTTCTTGCCAGGCGCGTGCCCCGCTGGCCGCATCGGCTTTCCGCCTGCCAGCCTTCTACCAGTTTCCGTATCTGATTCTGGCATGACACCGTGCGTCGAATCTGCCCGGTACGGGTGCTGCACTCTGCCACGGCCGCGATGTTCACTGTTCGGTGACGGGCGGAACGTGGGCTGGCAGCGTGACAGGCATGATGCCGTCCGATCGTTGATCGGTCGTTGCGGCTGCCCCGAGCGGGCAGGTGATCGGAGGGTTGCCGATGAGCATGGAACCACAGCTGATGTCGGAGCCAACGGCGGAGCAGCGGTTGTACGCCGCTGTCCGCTTCGCGGGTGACGACCGGTCGAGCGTCGCTGAGGTGGCGATCCTGTTCGAGAGCGCCGCGGCGGCCGATGACTATGCGCTCGGCTGCCGGTGGGACGATTATCTCGTCGGTGCGATCCGTTTCCATCTTCCGCCGCGGGCATGCCGGGTGCGGTGGGTCGCATGATTGAGGGTGACCGGCAGCAGGGGGCGCGGCGTCGCGGGGCTGGTGCCCGCGCCTTGGCCTCGTTCCTTGATCTACCCCTTGCCGTCGGAGCGGCTTGGCCGTGGTGCGGCGGGACGCCGCGCCGGCCAGCGGCAGCGCTGTGGTTGTCGGTGCGCCGCCGAAGGCCTCCACAGAGATCCGTCAGGATGGATGCGTGGTGGTGCGACAGGCGGCGATGAATCGGGTCAGCTCGTTCACTCGGTCCGACCGGGCGTCAACCGCGCGGTTCACCACCCGGATCAGGTGATCGTAGGCGTCGGTGTGGTCGTAGCGGGCGGTGTCCGCGATCCGTAGTGCCCACCGCCAGTAGCCCTTGATCGTGTCTGCGAGCGGCATCCGGAACTGTGCTATCACGTCCCGGATCGGTTCCACCGCGGCATCGCCGTAGGCGATCAGATAGCGCTCCACCATGTCAGCCATGAACGAGAAGTGCCGGGCCTCGTCCCGGCCGAGCCGGTTCAGGATTTCCCGCAGCACCTCGTCGGTGACAACGGCACGCAGCTGCTGGTAGTAAAGCTGGGTCGCCTTTTCCTGCACGAGGGTGTAAGCGAAGAGCGAGATCGGATTGTCGTGGGGCAGGCTGAACGCCCGCCGGCCTTCCGCGGCCAGCTCCAGGCGCAGGTGCTCGGGCTCGGCGAGCCCGGAGGCCACCTGGTAACGGAAAAGAGCACGGGCGTGGCTGTCTTCTTCCTGCGCCCAGCGAACCGTGAAATGGTAAAGCTCCCGGTTGCGCGCGAACTCCTCGGGGCTGACCCGCTCGTCCAGCGGGAAACGCTGGTTGTAGAGAGCGAAGTAGCCGGGTAGATGGTCTTCGATCAGGGTGATGAAGCGGACCGCGGACTGCTGCCCGTCGGTCAGCTTCCCGCAGTCCGCGCTGTCCCAGTCGAAGTCGGTCTCGACGTCGAAACGGCGCGCGGCCGGCCCGGCGGCCATGAACGATGTCACTGCTTGCTCAATGTCGGCTGCGGGCAGTAGTTGGTTTGTCTCCTGCTGGGAGGCTGTCGTGGTCCGGGTCACGGCCATCGTTCCCCCTGACCGGGTCATCGGGTTTTCCGGCAGGTCAGGGCGTAGTGCTTGGTGGTGTACCCCCACCCGGCGTTGGCGATCTCCAGGTAGCGCTCGAGCCGCTCGGCCAGACCAGGTTTGATCCTTTCGATGTCGGCGGCGCTGGCACGGACGTTGGCCAGCCAGTCGTCGATCGTGCGCCGGTAGTCGTCGGTCAGGTCGTCGAGACTGCTCAGGGAGAAGCCCGCGTCCTCGGCGCCGCGAACAAGCTCGGACACAGGTCGCAGGTCTCCCCAGCCGAAGATGGAGTCGCCGACGAACCGAGTACCGGCGCGTTGGTGGAACGTCGTGTGGGCGGCCGTGCTGCGGAAGCAGCTCTCGGACACATACAGGCAGCCACCGCGGCGTAGCAGCGTCCGGGCCCGGCGGAACGCGGCGGTCAGATCGGGCATGTGCACGATCGACCCGAGCATCGTCACCGCGTCGAAGCTGCCGCTGGGGAGGCTGGTTTCCTCGAAGTGCCCTCGCAGCGTGGTGACGCGCGTGGCCACCCCGAGCGCCTCGGAACGCGCGCGGATGTACTCGTGTTGGCGTCCCGCCGGGCTGATGCCGACCGCCCGGCATCCGTGCTCCCGGGCCATGAACAACAGCAGCGATCCCCAGCCGCAGCCGACGTCGAGCAGCTGTTCGCCGCCGCGCAGGCCGAGCCGTTCGGCGACGAAGCGCAGTTTGTTGATCTGTGCCTGCGCAAGTGTGTCAGACGGTGACTGGTAGCGCCCGGCGCTGTACTTACGTGACGGGTCCAGGAACAGGCCGAAGATTTCCGGGTCGAGGTCGTAGTGCTGGTTGGTGTCGGCGACGGCGGTCAGGGCTGTCCCCGCGGCCGGCGTCATGCTGGATCCAGCGCGAGTGCGCCCGCGACCACCAGGGCGACGTCGTGGATGGACGAGAGGGTGAAGATATCCTCGTCGTCCAGCTCGACGTCGTAGTGGCGCTCGATCCTGGCGATCATCCGGAGTACCTTGACCGAGTCCGCGCCCTGCATCGACCGCAGGTCGGCGGACGGGGTCACGCTGCCGGCGGCGAGGCCGAGTTCCTCGGTCACGATCCCGGTGATCGCGGCGACGATCTGCTCATGGCTGGCGGACATCAGTGCTCCTTCGAAGGATGGTGGTGACGGGCGCATACGCCCGTGCCTGTCATGGCCGTGCCTGTCATGGCCGCGCCTGTCATGCCAGCGATTCAGCCAGGGCACGCCGGATGCGGGCGCCGCTGCCGAGGTCCAGGCCGGTCAGGGTGCCGAAGGCGCGGCGGATCTTCACATGGAGCCGGTCGAGCTCGCCAGCACCGGCGATCCGCGTCAGGAAGAACTCGAAGCCGGTGTCGATCGTCTCGTGGTCCTGGAGCTCGGGCAGCTCGCTTTTGAAGACGCTCACCGGATGCTTGATCCGGGCATCGGACGTGTAGACGTGCAGCGTCTCGAGAACTGACGGTAGCTCGTCCGGGTGCCCCGCCAGCCGCCGACGGGTGAAGTGGATGAACTCACGGGCATGTGCCGCCTCGTCGCGGCTGGCGGTACGCATGATCGTCCGCAGGACTGGTTCGGTGACCCAGTCGGACAGCGCCCGGTAGACGTGGTTCACCGTCAGCTCCGAGACGATGTTTGTTGCCAGCGTGGCGGCTGGTGTGCTGCCGGGAGCGTACGGTTCGCGCATCGCGTCCACCGGAGCGGTGTCGACGGGGATGCCCAGGGCTTCGAGCCAGGCGCGGAAGGCGTAGTGGTGCTGGAGCTCCTGGTATCCCCAGATCGCCACGAACGCCGAGAAGTCGTAGTCGTCGACGAACTCGTTGAGGAAGCCGTGCTGCGCCGCGATCGAGTTCGCTTCGCCCATCACCGCGCTGCGGGCCATCGTGACATGCTCAGGACGCACCAGATCGCGATCGATCTGGTCGAGCGGGAGGTCGGCGAGTCGCCACTGGTGACGCTCGTACTGCTGGAAGACGTCGTAGCTGTGCATCGGGTTCCCTCGGGCTGGTCGGGTGGGCCTGGTCGGGTGGGCGCCGGAGCGCCGGAGCGCCGGAGCGCCGGAGCACTGGCCCGGCGGCGTCAGGTCGTGGTCTGCCACTCCTGCTCGCGGGCGGCCAGGCGTTGGAACTTCCCGCTCGACGTGCGCGGGAGCGAGCTAGGCGGCAGCAGGCGCACTGTCAGGTCGGACAGGCCGAGCGAGCCGATGACCTGCGCACGCAGGTCCGCGGCGAGCAGGTCCCGGGCGGTCGGGTCGCTCAGGCTCGTCTCCGCGAGCAGCGTCATGAGCTCCGCTCCGTCGGTGTGCCGAGCCGCGACAGCGACACACCGGCGCTTGAATACTCCGGGGATGTCACGTGCGATTCCCTCCACGTCTTCGGGGTAGAAGTTCACGCCGTGCACAATGATCATTTCTTTTCGGCGGCCGGTGACGAAGAGTTCCTCCTGCCGGCGGAATCCGAGGTCTCCGGTGCGAAGCCAGCCATCGGAGGTGAACAGGCCGCTGTCGCTCCCCTCCGCCACCAGGTAGCCGGACGTCACCGAGTCCCCGCGGATCTCGATCTCGCCGACCCGGTGGTCAGCGGCGGGTACGCCATTGATCACCGGGTCGGCGATCCGTACCTCGACGCCCCGGACGGGCCGGCCCACGCCGACGACACCCCGTGCCTGGGGGTGCCCGCGCGGCACCTCGTGGGCGGACGCCGCATTGGCCAGCCGGTCACGGTCGACCCAGAGCGACGTGGGCAGGCATCCCAGTGACGGGAACGTGACCGCCAGGGTCGCCTCGGCCATCCCGTAGACCGGGAACATCGTTTCAGGCGCGAAGCCGGCGGGCGTGAAGCGTTCGAGGAAGCGCTCGATCGAGGCAGCCGCGATAGGCTCGGCACCATTGAAGGCGATCCGCCAGCGCCGCAGGTCCAATCGGGCCGCGTCATCCGCGGATACCGCCGCGACCAGCTGGTCGTAGCCGAAGCTCGGAGCGGTGGAGATCGTCGCTTCGACGGCGAGGAACTCGCGCAGCCACCCCGCCGGATTCTTCACGAACGAGGCCGGCGACCACACTGTCATGGGTATTCCACGCATAATCGCGCAAAGAGTGGCAAAAAGCCCCATGTCGTGGAAGAGTGGCAGCCAGATGCCACCGCCGTCGCCTGGGCCGAGAGCGATGCCCTCGCTGATCGCCTCGATACCGGCGAGCGCGTTGCCATGGGTGAGCCGTACTCCTTTGGGCGCCGCCGTACTCCCGGAAGTGAACTGCACGATGGCGAGGTCCGTCGGAGCAACCATGGGGAGCCTGCCGGCCGCGCCTGTGCCGCCGCGCAGGTCGTCGGTGCAGACGAAGGTGGTCTCGCCCATGGACGCGCTGAAACGGCCGGCCAGCGCGCGCAGGCGGGATGAGACCAGCACGCGGCGCATCCCCGCGATTGATGAGATCCGCGCCAGCCGGTCCGCGTGTCCACGAAGATCACGGGCCGCTGTCGGCAGCGGCAACGGGCACGCGGCCGCACCGGTCCTGGTGACAGCGAACAGGGCCCGCAGGAACTCAGGTGCGTTCTGGCTGAAGATACCGACCCGGCTGCCAGGCCCCACACCGTCTTCGGCCAATGCGTGGGCTATCGACAGCGACGACTCGGCGAGGTCCCGCAGGGAAATCGCCGCCGGTTCGGAGGGGAAGCGGACGGGAGTGTCAGGGCTGCGTACGGCAATCTGGTCGAGTGCTTCGTGCAACGTGCCGGCGAGCATGCGGCCTCTCTCTGCCTGGTGAAGGTCGACCTGGTGAACACCGTCATCATCCGAGATTTTTTGCTGCTACGACGAATGCCGTCAATGTTTATTTTCTGGCTGTATTGATCTATTCGAGCGGGCAATCGGCCGTGACTGGGCACGCGCGTCGTCAATAATTATTTCAACGACTTTTGTAACCGCTTTGCGGGTTGTTCACCGGGCGGACGGCCAGCGCTGTTCGAATGAGCCAAGGTGCGCCGGCCGTTTCGGCTGCCGTTTCGGCCCCGGACGAAGCCGGTGGCCGGGCCGGGCCGGGCCGGGTGCGCGGCGCGGCGCGGCGCGGCGCGGATTGTCGTGCATCGGGCGTCGGCTGGTCGGCTGCTCCTTCGCTCGGGGGCTGCCCGCGGCCAGGCGACGCGGGCCGGGACTTAGAGCGCCCGGCAATAGGGACGCGGCGTCGCGGGGCTGGGGCACGCACCTCACCGCATCGCTCCCCGTCCATCGCCGCGCGATGCACGGGTACCCCGGCTCGTCGGTCGCCACCCAACACCAGGGTGACTCCCTCCGCCGCCTCGCGATGCACGCACCCCAGCCCCGCTCCTTGATCCACGCCCCTATTGCCGGGCGCTCTTAGTGGTCGCCGCCGGA
>NZ_CAKJTO010000046.1:0-37836 GCF_917627405.1 Protofrankia sp. Cj5 | reverse complement strand
GCAGGAGCGCCGCTCGCGGGGGCGGCAGGCGCCGGGCCGCCGGCCGGGCGGCCGCCAGCAGCACGAGCGCTGCCGCGCCGGCCAGGCAGATAGCCAGCCGCACCGGTCAGCTCTCCGGCCGGGGCCGGTCGAGCAGATCGCGCAGCACCTGCTCCTCGCCGGGGTTCAGCGTGTCGACGAACCGGGCCAGCACCCCGGCTGGATCGTCGACCTGTTCCAGCAGCCCACGCATCCGCTGGGCGGTGAACTCGGCCGTGCTCTGCGCAGGCTGGTAGACGAACGTGCGCCCGTCCGCTGTCCGGGTCACCACGCCCTTGGCGTGCAGCCGGTTGAGGATGGTCATCACCGTCGTGTAGGCCAGGCTCCCGCTGATGACGGTCTGTACCTCACCTGGCGACATCGCCCTCTCGGCGGCCCACAACACCGCCAGCACCTCAGCTTCCAGCTGTCCGGGCCGGCGCCGCGGCCCGTCATCCGATCGGGTTGTCACATCCTCAACCTACCCTGCCTGTAGTAGTTTGTAGCAGCCATGTTGGCTGCCTGAAATGCTCCCGCCGCCCATCCAGAAAGACATCGATGCCTTCTTTGCCGGACAACCAGACCCGCAGCCGCGAGCCCCTCGCTCCCAAGGTTCCGGAGATCACAGCATTGTTCTGGGTTGTCAAAATTCTGACGACGGGTATGGGCGAGGCGGCCTCGGACTACCTTGCGCACGTCAACCTGGTGCTCGCGGGCACGATCGGCCTCCTCGGCTTCACGTTCGCGCTCTGGCTGCAGTTCCGGGTCCGCCGTTACTCCGCTCCCGTCTACTGGTTCGCGGTGATGATGGTCGCGGTCTTCGGCACCATGGTCGCCGACGGGCCACCCATCGGCCACATCGGTTCGACGGTCCTCTATCTTGTGGTCCTCGCGGCTGTCTTCTACACGTGGCACCGCAGTGAGGGAACGCTGTCGATCCACAGCATCGTGACCCGCCGCCGGGAGACCTACTACTGGCTGACCGTGCTCGCGACCTTCGCGCTGGGCACCGCCGCCGGCGATCTCACCGCGGACTCCTTGCGCTTTGGCTATCTGCCCTCAGGCATCCTGTTCGCAGTGATCATTTTGGTGCCGGTGGTCGCCTGGTGGCGGTTCGGGCTGAACGAGGTCGTCGCCTTCTGGTTCGCCTACGTAGTGACCCGGCCGCTGGGTGCCTCGTTCGCCGACTGGCTCGGCAAGCCGGCGAAAAGGTCCGGTGTGGGCCTCGGTGACGGCCTGGTCGCCCTCACCGCTTTCGTTGTGATCGTTACCCTGATCGGCTACCTGACGGTGACGCGCGGTGACATCCAGCGCGGCGGTGTCGACGACGGAGCCATCAGAAACATCGATCCGCAGGACCCGGCCCTTCCCCAGCAGGTACGGCCGCGGTTCCGTCCAGCCGATATCGACTGAAGGTAGATCGGCGAGCGGCCTCGGGTGACCTGCGCGGATCGATCGGTGTGCTGGCCGTTGAAGGGTGGTTTTGTATCGATTTCTCCTTTTTCTACGATGTTTCATCGGTGCGTGGGGGATGGGCAGGGCCAAGGAGCCGTTCAAGGAGCCGGGGTTTTTGTCGGGCTGCTGGCGAGCGGCGAGCAGGATGTCGCGGGCTGTCTGGCGACCGGTCAGGATCGGTGCGCATAGGTTGCCTGCGCGCGTTCAAACCGGCCTTCGGTTGTATGGGCGGTGTCGACCGCGGCGGCTGCGGTGACCAGGACGAGTGCGGCGAGGGCAATCGCCAGGGCTGGCCGCGGTTTCGGGGGCGGGCCCAGCAGCGCGCGTGCTCGGTGGGCGAGGTCGGTGTGCACGGCGCCGAGCGCCACGGTCGGAGTGGTCAGTGTGCTGGTGCGGGCGAGGCCGGCTCGGGCCAGGGCTCGGGCGACCACAGCTCGATCGTCGGCGATAGTGGCGGCGTCTTCGTCGGCCCAGCGTTCGACGGCGAGGCGCACGGCGGCGGCGGGTGTCCGCAGCAGCGGGTTGGCGGCGGCGGCGAGGCTGGCGAGCTGGGTGTAGGCGTGGTGGCGGTGGCGCAGGTGGGAGTGTTCGTGGGCGAGCAGCACCCGGCGTTCGTCGGCGGGCAGCGCGCGCAGCATCGCCGTGGAGACCACGATCCGGCCGGTGAGCCCGGGCAGGGTGTAGGCGTCGGGATGGTCGTCGTCGACGATGACGAGGCCGGTGGGGGCGGGGCCCAGCCGCCGGCAGGTGAATTCGGCGGCGGCGAGGTCTTGGCCGACGAGGACGGCGCGGCGGGCGGCGCTGGCGGCCAGCCCGGCGACGGTGAACGCCGGCAGCAGCCCGGCCGTGGCGGGCAGCGGGTCGTGGCCGCGGACAACAGCGGCTGACCAGTGCCCGATCGCGGTGAGCGGGGGCAGCGGGGCGAGCAGGGTGAAGGCCGCGACCGCCAGGATGAAGCCGGTGGCCAGGGCGGTCACCAGGCAGGCGGTGGTCAGCAGCCGGGTGGCGGCGGCGGGCGGCAGCCGCCGGCCGAGCCGGCCGCCGCTGACGGTCAGCAGCAGGCTGGTGACGAACGGGATCAGCGCGACGGCCGTCATCACCGCTGCCTGTCGTCCGAGCCGGCGTGGGTGTGGTGGCTGGCGAGGATGTCGGCGAGGAGCTGTTCGTCTTCCGGACGCAGGTCCGCGACGAAGCGGGCCAGCGCTTCGGCCCGGTTGGCGCCGGCGCCGAGCAGGCGGGTCATCTGTCGGGCGGTGAGGGCGGCGTCGAGGGTGTCCGGGCCGGCGGCCAGCGCGTAGGTGTAGGAGCGGCCCGCCGGCTGCCGGGTGAGGGCGCCTTTGTCGTGCAGGCGGGCGAGGGTGGTCATCACGGTGGTGTAGGCCAGTGGTTCGCCGAGTTCGGCGAGTGTCTCGGCCGGGGTGAGCGGCCGGCCGGCCGCCGCGATCGCGGCGAGCACCTCACGTTCGAGCGCTCCCGGCTCCCGCCTCTTCGCCAACTGCCCCTCCGTCCCTCACTACTATCAGGTCGATAGTACGAGCTGGTGGGTCGTTGGCGCACTCAGCCCGCCGTGCCGGCCGTCGTCGTGGGGGAGCCGGTCGTCGGCTCGCTCCCCGAGGGGTCCAGGTTCGCGATCGGACTTGCCGCGTGCCACCTTCACGCGGCAATCTACTATTCGATGAGTAGTAGATACTCGAAGGAGGGCGTATGGCGGCTGGCGTACCGGCGGTGGAGGCCACCGGTCTGGTCAAACGGTTCGGCGGCCTCACCGCGGTGGATCATGTTGATCTACGGGTGGACGTCGGGGAGGTGTACGGCATCCTCGGCCCGAACGGGGCGGGCAAGACGACGTTCCTGCGGATGCTGTTCGGGCTGATCCGCCCGGACGCCGGGGAGCTGCGGCTGTTCGGCCGCAGCTGGGCGCAGGCCGGCCCGGCGACGTTGGACGGGGTTGCGGGGTTCATCGAAAGCCCGCGGTTCTACCCCTACCTGTCGGGACGGCGGAACCTGGCGTTGCTGGCCGGGCTCGACGGCGGTGGCGCCGACAGCCGGATCGACGAGGTCCTCACCCTGGTCGACCTTGCCGGCCGGGCCGGGGACAAGGTCGGTGGCTACTCGTTCGGGATGCGTCAGCGGCTCGGGGTGGCCGCGTCCCTGCTGCGCGACCCGCGGCTGCTCGTCCTCGACGAGCCGGCCAACGGGCTGGATCCGGCCGGTATCCGCGACATGCGCGCCCTGGTCAAACGGCTTGCCGCGGGTGGGCTGACCGTGTTGCTGAGCAGCCACAACATGGACGAGGTCGAGGAGATCTGCGACAACGTCACGATCATGCGTACCGGCCGGGTCGTCTATCACGGTTCGATCAGCCAGCTGCGCGCCCAAGCGCCCGACCCGTCCCACCGGCTGGCGACCAGCGACGATGACCGGGCGCTGGACCTGGCCATCGACCGCCCCGGCGTCGCCGTGTCGGTCCACCCGGACGGCGGGTTGGCGTTGCGCGCCCAGCCCGCCGCAGCGGACGCCTACATCATCACCCTTGGCCGGGCGGGTATCGCCGTACGGGCCCTCGGGCTGGAGGTCGCGCCGCTGGAGTCGCTGTTCTTCATGCTCACCGAACCCGACCGGCCGGCCGCTGGCATGCCCGCCGCTGACATCTCCGCCCCGCGGCCGCACGCTCGCACCGGAGGGACCCGATGAGCACCGCAGCCATGACGACGACCACTACGCCCCCGGCAGCCATCGAGACCGGTCCGGCCGGCCGTGGCCGGGTGACGACCGCCTACCGGTGGGAGGTCACGAAACTCGCGGCCCAGGCCCGTGCCCGCGTCACGCTCGCCGTCTGCCTGGCCGCGCCGTTCGTGTTCGTGGTGCTGCTCGACCGCCAGGACCGCCTGCCCAAGGACACCCTGTACGGCCGGTGGCTACACGCCAGCGGCTTCGCCACCCCGCTGCTCATCCTCGGGTTCGCCGCCCAATGGGTGTTCCCGCTGCTGACCAGCCTGGTCGCTGGGGACATCTTCGCCAGCGAGGACCAGCACGGCACCTGGAAGACGATCCTGACCCGCTCACACAGCCGCACCCAGATCTTCTGGGCGAAAACGCTGGCCGCGGCTACGTTCGCCGCCCTCGTCCTCGCCGTCCTGGCGGTCAGCTGCCTGGCCGCGGGCGTCCTGCTGGTCGGCCACCAGCCACTGGAAAGCCTGTCGGGCACCCTGCTGCCCCCGGGCCGCGCCGCGGAGCTGGTGCTCGCGGCGTGGGCGAGCGCGTTGCTGCCGCTGCTCGGGTTCACCGCCCTCGGGATCATGCTGTCGGTGCTCACCCGCAGCAGCCCCGCCGGGATCGTCGGCCCGATCATCCTCGGGCTGCTCATGCAGCTCTACGCGTTCCTCAACGGCGCGGACACGATCCGCCACCTGCTGCTGGTCACCCCGTTCGACGCCTGGCACGGCCTGCTGGCGGCGCATCCGTACTACGGGCAACTGGATCAGGGTGCGCTGGTCAGCGCCGGCTACATCACAAGCTGCCTGGCCGTCGCCTACCTGGCGCTGCGCCGACGTGACATCACCGGAGGATGACCCGTATGCGACGATTCACCATCCGTGTCCGAATGCCCCGTGCGGTCCTCGCGACCGGCGCCGCGGCCGCGCTGGCCGCCGTTCTGGGCGGTTGCGCTACCGATGTCACCCGGCCGCGGGTGGAAGGCTCTCTCGGCTCCGTCTTCGCCAACCTCTACGTCCAACAGCAGGCCCTGCTCGGCCACCCCGGGCTCACCCCGGCCGCGGTCGCTACGAAAGCCAGCTGCCAACGGAGCACTCCAGGAACGCAGGACAAGGGCGCGGGCAGTGACTGGGCCTGCCAGGTCCGCTGGACCGACGGCGCCGGGAAGAACCAGGACGGCAAGTTCGAGCTGCAGGTGCGATCCAACGGCTGTTACCAGGCCGGTGGCCCAGCTAAGATCGTCGGACCCGTCACCCTCCACACCACCACCGGCAAGGACGTCATCAACCCGGTGTTCGAGTTCGACGGCTGCTTCGACACCACCTGAACCACGGCGGTGATCGCGGTCGGCGCGGCTGGGCTCCTGACCGCAGCCCTTGCGACGCTGGCCGTCATCGACGGCTGGACCTTCGAGCGGTGTCGAGCCTGGCCGATCCGTCGGCATTGCACCGTCACCTCCGGCTGTCCGGGACCGGCCCCAATGGCTGGCTGTTCGGGACGGAGGCTGGCGATCCGATCTCCGGCTTTACGATCCTCCCGCAGCTGGAGCCGGGCGCGAGCGGTGGCCTTCACAGCCGGCTCTGGCGTGTCACTCGTTGCGGGGGCTCGTCCTCGATGGCGGGGCACCCTGCCGGCTGGGTGGGATGTGAGCCCTCCCTGCCGACAGGGTGTTGGGCGCGGGGCCTCTACGCGGGGCTGGGTCAGGCCGGGGTGATCTGCTTGACGGTGGTGTAGCGGGCGGCGACGTCGGCCCAGTTGACGATGTCCCACAGGGCGGTGACGTAGTCGGCCTTGACGTTCTTGTACTGCAGGTACCAGGCGTGCTCCCAGGCGTCGAAGGCCAGCAGCGTGGTGTTGCCGATGCCGACGTTGCTCTGGTGGTCGTAGACCTGCTCGACGAGCAGGCGGCCGGAGAGCTGGTCGTAGGCGAGGATGCCCCAGCCGGAGCCCTGGACGGTGGTGGTGACGGCGGTGAGCTGAGCTTTGAAGCTGTCGAAGGAGCCGAAGGACTCGGTGATGGCGTCACCGAGGGCGCCGTCGGGCTTGTCGCCGCCGTCCGGGGAGAGGTTCTGCCAGTAGATGGAGTGCAGGATGTGGCCGGAGACGTTGAACGCGAGGGTCTTCTCCAGGCCGACGATCGCGCCGAAGTCGCCCTTGTCGCGGGCTTCGGCGAGCTTGTCCAGGGTGGTGTTGGCGCCGGCGACGTAGGTCGCGTGGTGCTTGTCGTGGTGCAGTTCGATGATCTGGCCGCTGATCGCCGGCTCCAGCGCGGCGTAGTCGTACCGCAGGTCGGGCAGGGTGTAGATGCTCACCTGGTCGTCCTTCGCTGGTTGGTGGTGGACGATGATCCGCGGGTGTGCGGACCGTCGGTGTGGTTCGTGGGCGAGGAGGTGCCGTCAGCCGCTCTCGGCCGAGCCGGCTGGCCTGGCGGGTCCGGCGGTGCCGGAGACGTACGTGCGCTGGATGTCGCGCAGGATGTCCCGTGCCGCGAGGTCTGATCCCGAACGGTCGGCGAGATCGTTCAGGGTGATTCCGCACAGGGTTGCCAGCCCGAGTACGAGCTCGGCCATGGCCGCTGCCGGGTTGATGCGCTGTGCGCCGTCGGTCATCACCCGCTGGACGCTCTCCCAGAAGAAAGCGGGGTCGTCGACGGAGTCGGTGTAGGCGGTCATGATCTCGATCGCTACCGGCAGGCACGCCGCCATTGGGTCGGTAGGGATGCTTCCCACAGATCCTGCTCCCTTGGTCGGCCTGCGACTGAACATTAGTTGCCTAAGATTCGCAGTTGCAAACTAGAGGAGCTTGTCAGGGGTGTCGAGGTGGTCGCGGCTTCTTCCGTGGACGCCACGGCGCGGGCACGTTGCCAGATCCGACTGATCGTCTGACTTGGGATGGCGAACCACAGCCGACCGTCCGGCCCGGTACCGAACCGCTCCAGGTACGCAGGAGCGCGGTCAGCCGACCCAGGTGACGCGGAGCACGGTGATGGTGATCCAGCGGTCTTCGATGGTGTAGAGGATGACGCCCCAGCCATCGCCGAACGTCGCCGTCCACTGGTCCTCAGGCTTGCTGTAGATGCCGTGCGCGCGGGGGTCGGCCACCAGGCGCCCCAGCGCCGTATCGAGCTGGTGGCGTGCTTCGGCGGACAGCGAGTCCCGTTGCTCACGGGCGTAGTCGACCCAGCGGACGGCGTAGGTGGCCATCAGACCGTGCGGGATGGCGCGTATGGATGGCCAGGCGGGTACCAGGTTTCAGCGATCACAGTGGGGTCGCCGGCGGCGATGCGGCGCCGGTCGGCGTTGATGCCGGCCTGGATCTCCGGGTTGGCGCACAGCAACGCCTGCGGCCACCAGCGGTCGATGACCTTCTGCGCGGCAGCGAGGTCGAGGTCATCATCGACGCGGGCGAGCGCGGCGCGGAACTCAGCTTCGAACTCGGCGCGGCGGTCCGGATCGAGCGCGGCGCGGACCGCCGGTCCGGTCCGTTCCACCCGGTTCCGGACCCCGTAGATCGGGGTCGTCACGTCGGCGCTGCCCATTTCACCATTGTGCGCGCACCCCACCCACCTCAACCTGGGTGGCCGCACCCACCTTTCGATCGGGAGAGCCCGCGATCGCCAGGCGCGAGGCCGGCCTGTGCGTCGAGGCGTGAGCCCCCCGGCTGCTCGACGCGCCGCATGGGACACGTGGCGGTTTCAGGGAGTCAGCCCATCACGCTAATGGTCAAGTACTCGCGCCGTCACAGGCGGGCACGACATCCCGTCAGTCGCGGTCTGTGCCTTCGGATTGGAAGAGTAGATCCTGGTAGGCGCGGCGGTATCGAACGTGTCTGCTCTTGAGGCTGCTACCGACGATGTCGACCGAGCCTTCGTCCCGCATGATCTTCAGCCACCGTCGGATGGTCTGGTCGCGCAGACCGGTCCGGGCAACGAGTTCGGAGCGTGAGAGAGTCTCGTTTCCGAGGGCGACGAGCAGCTCCGGTCGGCGGTCGGCCCGAGAGGACTGGCCTTTCGTTGAGGTTGTTCGCCAGGACAGCTGGTACCTGGCCCAGCGGCGGGTTCCGGTCTGGGTGACGAGTTCGCGAGTGACCAGGTCCCGAAGTTCGCTGGTGGCGACACGGGAGTCGACGCCAGTCGCGTTGCGGTAGGCGCGATTGTCAAGGATTTCTTCCTGGCGTAGGAGCGCGAGGGCGACGCATTGGCTGTCGGTCAGGCCCTTCTCACCCAACCCGGTGATCCAGGCGACGGTCTCCTCGCCGAGCAGGGTGTGGTTGGGGAAGACGACGACAAACGACGAGATCTTGTCGTTGAAGTCCGGTGGGCTCATTCCCGCGGTGAGCAGCGAGTCGAGCATGGCACGGATGCCCGACCCGCGGTTCTCGCAGACGGTGCGGGTCCCGCCGGGCAGCGGGACATCTTCGAGGATCTTGATGAGGGTGGCGTTGCGGGCTGAGGAGACACCGTCTTCGCCGAGACTGTCGACTGTGACAGGACCGAACAGACCGCCCGGATTACGGATCACCAGGCGGTCGGGTACATCTCGACCTGGACTTGGGCGCCTCGAGCGCCCCCGGACAGGTCGCGGTGGACCAGTGCGTTGACGACAGCCTCACGCAGAGCGGCCTCTGGGTACTCCCAGACGTCCTGCCGGCCCGCACCCCGACGACAGCCCGACGAGACATGTTCCGGCGGACGGTGGCCAACGTGTCGCGGACCATGACCGGGACCGGGCCTTCCAACGTCACGTTGTCCAGGAACCGCTCGGTGGACCGGCCGCCGGTCTCCGTCGGGTAGTGGACGAAGGTGACCATCAGCTGCGGGAAGTGCTCCTGCGGATAGCTGCCCAGGGCGAGCAGGCCTCCCAGCGACGCCACGTCCTCGCCGCTGTCTCCAGTCACGAGCACCTTGGCGCGACGCAGCACAGCCAAGCGGTCCAAGTCCTTGAACGCGTAGGGCCTGCTGGTCCTCAGCCGGGCGACCAACGCATCGACCATGGCCGTATCCAGATGATCGAGACCAACGCCAGAGACTGTTTGCTCGTCCTCACGAGGCTGACCACGTGAGGACGAGCATCATCTGGACCTCGTAGGCCGACAGCCGACGATCACCGTCGCAGACCCTGACGTAGCTACCCTTGGTGATGCCGGCCCCACGCGAGTAGCAGGGCTTCCGTGCGGGATCGAGCTCGGGGACCTCGGCGACCAGGATCTGGGCGCCCTCGAAGTCGTGGACCTTGATCAACGGTCGGAGCGGCGGTTCCATGTCCTCGGAGCACATGGAACCAAGATCAGCCGCGAGCCTCGCCGGATCGGGAAGTCCCGTCGGTGCGAAGCCCTGGGTCTCGTCCAGACCAAGGACGACCACACCGCCTCGCGTGTTCGCGAACCCGGAGAGAGTCTCGCGCAGCGCTTCGGCAGTCCGCCGTGGGTCTTCTTCACCTCCACGTCGGCGATGTCCGTACCGATGGCGCGAAGGTTGTCGACGATCTCCGCGAGCTCGACGTCGAGCGTCCATCCTCCTCACCAGCTAACACACTAGCTAGCATGATAGTTGGCATGAACTGCGGCCGGGTGCCGGTGTCGGGTGTCCGGCCGACCGGCCGCCGACGGTTCCAGTGGTGGACCGGGCTGGGCTGTGGCGCGTCTGTGTCGGGTGCTGCTGGATGCCCATGGGAAGATTCGGTCCTGCCCGGCAGCGTCTGCCGCATGACCTGGCCTCGGCCACCGTGGTGGCTCACGCCGTCTGGAGGGCTTGGTCGGCGAAAGCCGTGAAGATCGAGTCAAGTTGACGTATCGTGACGACTACCCGCTCCACAGTGCGACCTTCAGGCGCACCTGACCAGCAC
This sequence comes from Protofrankia sp. Cj5, assembly GCF_917627405.1. NCBI lineage: Bacteria > Bacillati > Actinomycetota > Actinomycetes > Frankiales > Frankiaceae > Protofrankia > Protofrankia sp. Cj5. The sequence continues at coordinate 27,805 of NZ_CAKJTO010000046.1, read as the reverse complement.
TTTCGGCGTTAAGCCCCGGTCATCATTACTAGGCATAGCGGGCGGCGGCGGTCGGCCGGCAGATCGCAGGTCCCTGCGTAAGCCTGCGTTCTGACCGGGGCGACAGCGCACATGCCTCGTCGGGCTGGGGCGAAGCCCCGTTAGCGCGACAGCAAGGGCAAGGCGGCGGCCTCCCTGTTCTTCCGCGTGGGTCAGGCATCGCAGATGAGGGCGCAGGCGGCGACAGCGGGCCGGTAGTGATGCACTCCGCCGCCACACCGTCTGCCCGTAGCCCCCACCGATCGGCCCTGAACGCCGCACCCTGGAAACGAACCCGTGCAGCGAAAAACCGACATAACGAACAATCGGCAGAGCAATCTAATAACCTGAGGTAGCCGGACGATTCGGCTGGCGCTATCAGCGCTGGTCCCGAAATAGCTTTATCAGCTACACTTGATAGTCAAACAACTACAGAGGGTGCCCCCAACGGGATTCGAACCCGTGCTACCGCCTTGAAAGGGCGACATACGCTCGGCCAGCGTACCCCTCCTGACCTGGTCTTTCGCTGCTTGGCGCTCGTCCAGCTTCCGAGTTTCGGCACGTATTTGGCGTGAACCATGGTCAACAGGGATCATCCCGCAGGCTCGACCGAGCGCCCTGTCTGCGCCCGTCCACCAGGGCCCGTCGACTCGGGCACGCGGATGGTGGACGGGGGCGACCGTTCGCTTGTAAGGCACGGCTCGATCATTGCGGCGGCGGGACCCGCACAGGTCGCGATGTCCACCGGCGTCCATGGTCGTCCGCTGATGTACGCGGTCGTTGCTACAGGCGTAGCTACACCCGGCCGGGCGGCGCTGGACCACGAACGACCCGCGAATTAAGAGATTTTCGGCAACGGGTCCGCTGATGTCTGCGGACGTCCCCTGGTGCTGGTAACGGACTGGTTCTCGTCCACTGACCTCCGTAGTAGTACACCGATGTCCGTCGGCTTGGCTGCCGACGTGGCTGCCATTCACAGTGACCAGGTCTCACCCGCCACCGCCGCCGGCGCCAACCGCTCGGGGTTGACGTCTCCCACAGAGGCCAATTCCGGATCTTCGTGCTCGGTCCGCCCCGCCGGCGGTCGCGGTCCCGGCGGACCCACCAGACGAGGGTCCACAGGACAGGGGCAAAGCCGAACAGCAGGTCCCGACCGGGGCGAACGTGACGGGCGGGCCCAGGATCGCGCTCGGGTCGTAGCGCACGATGTCGACGCCCACACCAGGTGTGTGACTCTCCGTATGTGGCCGGTTCCGGTGGTGGCGGATGCGTCCGTGTACGGGACCCACGGGCCAGGGTATGGACACCGAGTGCTGACCAGTCAGCCAGAACGGATCAAGGGCCACGAACAGCAGGGGCAGGGAGGTCAGGATGACGACGCTGTTTGAGCAGCTCAACGAGCTGTCCGAGGGAACGCGGAAGATCGAGGACGTGGTTTCCGCGGCGCGGGACAGGAACCGCGAGCGGTTGGAGGCGCAGCGGGCCGAGCTGAAGACCTCTGTCGAGAGGGGCAGGGCCAAGGCCAAGGAGGACGCTGCTGGGGCGAAGGCCGGCATGAAGGAGCACTGGGACGCTGTGCGTTCCTCCGTGAACCAGCGGTTCGCCGAGATACGCGCAGACGCTGAGGAGCGCCGCAAGGACTGGGACGCCCGAAAGGCGGAGCTCCATGCTGACGTGGCGGAGCAGGACGCCGTCAACGCGATCGATCTGGCGCTCTTCGTCCTCGACGAAGCCGAGTACGCGATCGCCGACGCGGTTATCGCACGTGCCGACGCCGACGAACTCGCCAAGAGCGGCTAGCTCCGTCTTTCGCACACGAGGATTCGATGCGCTGACCGACCCGGTTTCCGATCATGGCGGCCGGGTCGGAGAGCGTGGGGCCTGGCATTGGGATCTTTACGTGGCGAGAGCCCGGCTTCGCGCTACAGGGTCACGCGGGCCAGGGTCCAGCGCTGGTCGGGCCAGCCGTGCGCGGCCGGACCCCGGTCCAGTTCCACCCGTAGCCGGTCGAGTTGACGGTCCGACAGCCGGCACGACGCCCCACTCGGTCCCCGCGACGCCAGCGCCGTCACACCACCGGCCTGCCACCGTCGTTTCCACTGGTAGGCCGACTTCGTACTCACCCGCAACCGCCGGGCCACCTCGACCGGATCGACCCCGGCGGCGAACAGGTCCGCTGCCTGCACCCGGACCGCTTCCCGACGAGCGCGACCCTGCACGGTAAGCCCGCCACCATCCGCATACCTCATGCCAGCGGTAAGGCCCGAGGACGGTCAGCTCATACCCGGACAGACCGGATGTGATCAAACAGACCCCGACCATTCAAGATCTGTAACGGTCGACACGGCGTGTCCCGGGAGTCACCACGGGTCTGGTTCGCCCTCATCGCAATTTTGACGGCACCAGCGACGCGCCGGCGAGCACGACCCGTCAGGGTCGCGCGCAGCCGTCGCGCGGCGCGGTTATTCCGCCGGCAGGATCTTGATCCTAGAGTGAGTAACACGGCAGCTGGCGGGCGGAACAGGCGTGGCCCGGCCTCGTCGGGGCAAACGCGCGTCAGTCGTGGTTCGACGCCGTGCGGACAAGGGTGACGCCCGATAGGACGAGAGCGCCACCGAGGACGAGCCCGATGGCGAGAGGCTCGCCGAGGACTACGAGCATGCCGAGGAAGACGGCAACGACCGGCAGGAGGTACGTCACCGCTGACGCCGCTGTCGGTCCGTCGTCGGCGATGATCCGATAGTTGAGGACATATACCACCCCGGTGCCGAGTACGCCCAGTGTCGCGACGGCGCCGAGGACGGCTGCAGACTCGGGTCCTTGGGGCTGCGCCTCTGCCTCCAGCAGGGCGGAGAACATCAAATCGAAGGATCGGGGAGGATATAGCGGTACCGCGTTGGGAGTAGATCGAAGCGAGAAGGAGTCCAGGGATTCCATTCACGCCAGATCCCTCCGCTCGTCTCCACCTGGCCATTCTCCGTCTGTTTCCATGAAATTTGGTCTATAACGACCAATGCGGTGTTGGAGTAATCTTCAGCGTGGCGCACTTCGTTGTCGGTTAGTTCAATGGCGCCACGACTAATCGCACTACCCTTCACCTCGATATGCAGTCGTTCGCCGTTCTTCTCTGCCTCGACGTCCCAAGAGCGGATCGCGCCGACGTCGGCAACTTTGTACCCCCTCTGGGAAAACTCGGCCATGACCATCTCCACCGCGTGCCTTTCGATTGCCTGTCGCACCTCGATGTCGCTGATTCTCCCGACGCCGAGACGCGCATCCCGGTGCTTCTGCTCTCTGGAAGTAGCGTCGGTCTCGGCCTCGGTTAGAGCGAGTAGCAAGCTCAACTCAGGGATAGCGGTCAGTAGGTCGCGCGGAAATTTTACTAGGTAACCCTGGGCTGCGCGAAGCGGGCGACGATCAGAAATTGCGAAGGGAAAATAGAGTCCGCCTACGTACTTCGACTGGAGATTGTCGCGAATCTGTCGAACTACTGGTTCTAGTGCTCGCATTCGCGTCTGAGTGACAGGCATATCGAGAGGCTGGTACGAGGTCAGTGGGGCAAGCCATGCAGGCTCTTCTCCGGTTGAAGTCCTGCTTCTGCCGTAGGTGCCTCGGCTTTGCCACTCGATTGTTGATTCCATCGGTTGTCCAGCCACACGAGACCAGCCGACGATAGACGATTCTCCGCCAGGTTCTTCTTGCTTCGACCAGTGCAACACGAGGTCGCCTTCCCGAACGAAGCGCACGAGGGAGTAGGACCAGTACTCCCGGCCTCCGTCGTCAAGCTGCGGCGCCCACAGGTTCGTTCCGATATCTGTCCGGTTAGTGATCTCCATCCAGAATCGCTCGGCGCCGTCCGTCGCCCACCACTCGTTGACACCCATAGCCATATGTATATCGCGATATGTTTTGAGGGACGTCCCCCGGCTTGCACCCTCTAGCGGTGAACCTCCCGCAACCTGGCGGGGTGGATGCTTCGAGGGCCTGCACCGGAAGCGCACGAAAAGTACGGCCTAGTTCTGGGAATGTGACCCATGGGACGATCGTTGAAGCGGTGACGTCGCTCCTATGGGAAGAGGATCTATGTTCGGGTTGGTGGTCCGGTTCGATCTGCGGCCTGGCGCTGCGGGCGGGTTTGACCGGCTGGTTGCGGAGACGCTGCCACTGATCGTGTCGTCGGAGCCCGGCACGCTGGTCTATACGACGCAGGCGGTTGAGGGTGCGTCCGACTCGCGGATCTTCTACGAGCTGTACCGGGACCGGGCCGCGTTCGACGAGCACGAGTGTCAGGAGCACGTTCGCCGGTTCCTGGCAGCCCGTGAGGAGTTCCTCGCCGGACCGCCCCGCGTGGAGTTCCTGACCGGCGTCGGCGGCAAGGCCCTGCCGGGGGGTGTGCGGTGACCGAGCCGACCCCGACGCTGGGTGAGCGGGTGGCCTTCCATCGGAAGCGGCGCGGCCTGTCTCAGGTTGGGCTAGGTCGGTTGATCGGCCGGTCGGAGAGCTGGGTTTCGCAGGTCGAGCGGAACGCGCGCAAGATCGACCGGATGTCGGTGCTCGCCCAGGTCGCTGATGTGCTGGGCGTGCCGGTGGCCGACCTCGCGCCCGATGTGCCGACAGAAGCCCCCGCGTCTGAGTCTGAGCCGTGGCGAGACGTGCTGCGCCTGGCGCTCACCGGGCATCCGGCGCTGGCGGCTGTCGCCACGGTGCCCACGGCCGGCAGCGCTGCTGGCGAGGACTTCGGTACGCGTGCGGAGCAGGCGTGGAAGCTTGTTCACGGGTCGCGGTACTCTGAGGTTGGGCCGTTGCTCGTGTCGCTGATCGCCGATCTGGAGCGGGCGTTGCGTTCTACGCCGGTCGATCAGCGGCCGGCCGTTGCCCAAGTGCTGGCGAGTGTCTATCAGGCCGCTGCCGCCGTGTTGGGGAAGGTCGACGATGCGGAGGCTGCCTGGCTCGCGTCCGACCGCGCCCTGTTCACCGCTGAGGTGACAGGAGACGTGGCGCTAGTGGCTGCGGGCCAGTTCCGGATGGCGCTGGCGATGCTCAGCGTCGGGCGGCTGGAACAGGCGCAGCACGCTGCGGCGACCGCTGTCGCCGCGCTGCGCCCGCGGCTACCGGAACTCGGCATCGAAGCGACATCGGTTGTCGGCGCCCTGTGCCTGGTGCGGGCGGTCAGTGCAGCCCGAAGCGGCGACCGCCGTACTGCCTGGCAGGCCATCGGTGATGCCGTGGAGCTGGCGGCGACAGTGGGTGCCGGGCGGAACGACTTCAACACGGAGTTCGGGCCCGCGAACGTCGCTCTCCACGAAGTGTCCGTGGCGGTCGACCTCGGAGACGCTGGCGACGCGCTTGACCGCGCGGCGCGGGTCGACACCGCCGGCCTGTCACCGGAGCGTCGGGCCCGCTTCCTGGTCGACGTGGCCCAGGCCCACGCGCAACGCCGCGCCCGGGGGGATGCGTTGACCGCACTGTTGGAGGCGGAGCAGGTCGCCCCGGAGCAGATCCGTGACCATCCGAAGGTTCGGATGCTCGTCCGCGATCTGCTGCAAGACCTGAATCAGCGCTCTGACCAGCAGCTTCGTGCGCTGGCAGACCGGTGCAGGGTACCAGCCTGAAGAACCCGCACAGAAAGTACTAGACAACACTCAAAGTACGGCACATACTTCAAGTGCGGGTTGGCGGCGCCACCGGCGCCGCCTTCGCCGTTTCTGGGACGACTCCACCGCCCCAGAACGAGCGGACCCCGACGCGGTGACTCCACCACCGGCCGGGGTCCTGATCCGACCTGTCTAGGAGGTCAGACCGCTATGAAGTGTGCCCTGATTTCGCCGCCGTCGGCGGACAACCTGAAGGACGCGACGGTCCGCGAGGTCGAGCGGATCGCCCGTGAGCTGATTGAGCGGGGCAAGAAGTGACCACGCTCGCGTCTGTGGCCGCGCCGGGGCACTCCGCCCCGGCGCCGGCCGGCCCGTTCGCGGCCGCGCTGCGCCTGGCCGCGGACCTGATTGACCAGATGCGCGCGACCGACCCGGACATCCGGGTGTCGGTCAGCGCGACGGACAGCATCGGGCCGGGTCTTCCCGAGATCCGGTTCCTGTTCCACGGGAGCGACCGGCAGTCGCTGGCGTCGTTGTCCGGTGCCACGTTCTCGTTCGATGTGCCGGTAACCGTGTCCGACCCGTCGCCGCACCTCGACGGCGGGGTGTGGGTCGGTGGGTCGGTGGTCCGCGACGGCGTCACGGTGTTGTTCCGGACCGGCCTGCACGACCCGGAGGTCATCGCCTACGCGCGGCAGGTGTTCCCCGACGGCACCGGGGGCTGGTGATGGTGGCCGATCCCGTTGAACGGGAGCCGTCGAAACGTGAGTTGGCTGCGATTGAGGCTGAATGGCCGTTGATCGCGGCCGAGCTCGCAATCGTGGATGCGGAGGTTGCGGTAGCCGCCGGCGGCGGCCAGTTGGCTGCGCGCCGGCTGGCTGCCGCCAGGCGGTCGGCGGCGCGGCTGGCCGCCGGTTTCGAGCCGGCCAGACCGAACAGATCTCGTCGGGCGCGGCGGCTGGGAGGTGCGGCGTGACCGCCGTTTCGTTGCCGGCCGGCGTGCCGGTGGCGGGGCTGGTCGCGGCGGCGGTGATCGGTCTGCTGTTCCTACGTGGCCGACACATGAAGGTTGCCGTCGCTGTGCTGGTTCTGGTGGCGGGCGTGGCAGGTCTGCGGCCTGGTGGAGGTGGCGGGCCGGACGCCCCGGTGCCGGTGGCCTACCGGCCGTGGATCGTGCGTGCCGGCGGCCTGTGTCCGCAGATCAGTCCGGCGTTGCTCGCCGCGCAGCTGCGTCAGGAGTCCGGGTTCAACCCGAACGCCAGGTCGAGCGCGGGTGCGCAGGGCATCGCCCAGTTCATGCCGGGTACCTGGCGGTCCTGGGCGACGGACGCTGACGGGAACGGTGTTGCTTCCCCGTGGGAGCCGGCGGACGCGATCACTGCTCAGGGTCGGCTGATGTGCGCGCTGGCTGACCGCTACGACGGTCGTACCGATCTCGCTCTTGCCGCTTACAACGCCGGGCCGGGTGCGGTGGACGCCGCCGGGGCTGTCCCCGCGATTGCGGAGACCCGCAACTACGTCAACGTGATTACCGCCTCCGTGGCCGGCTTCACCGGTCTCTGACCGGCACTGCCTTTTCTTCCTCCTTCTCTCCCTGCGCTTCTTCGTTCTTCACGACCTCATGCGGGAGGTTTGTCGTGCTCATCGCGTTCGCGCCGGTGACGGCCGCCGACGTGGGTCTACCGGACCCGCGGGCGGTCACCGCCGCGATTCCTCTGCTGCTCGCCGCGGTGTTGATGTGGCGGCGTTGGCTGCCCCGCGTCGCGGCCTGCCTTTTCCTGGTCGCGGGGGCCTCCCTGACGTCGGGGTGGCTGGCGATTGCCGTACACCAGGGAGTCGACTGGATCACCCAACTGATCAATCTGATCACCCGGACCACGGTCGGTGGCGTCGCGCCGGGGGCGCTGGCCATCGTCCTTCTGATCTTCTTCATCCTGGAGATGCGTCCGGACTTAGACGCTCTGAGCCGCCTACGGACCAACCGTCTCGCGCTGACCCGGGTCGGCGGCGGCGGACGGACAGGCCGGCATGCGAACCGGTCGCGCCGGACGGGTGCGAAGGTGAGCCGGGGGCGGCCGGAGAAGCTCGCCGCCGCGGGGGTCGGGCTGGTCCTGCCGTCGGTCGCCGCGACCATGACCGGCGGTCTGGGCGCGGTGGTCATGAGCGCGTTGAACCTGATCGGTGGGGCGTTCGCCTGGCCGCTGTCGCTGGCGTGGGGAGCGGCATGAGCGCCACCGCGTCCGCTTCGGTGGGGGGCCGGTGGGAACAGGCCGCCGGCAGCATCCTGCCGATCGTGCTGGGCGCCGGGGTGTTCGCGGTCGCGTTCGTCCACGTGCACGACGTCGCCAAGTGGGCCGGCCAACCCGGCTGGGCCGCCTACCTGATTGCCATGACCGGGGAGGCGATGGCGATCGCTGCCCTCGCCGCGATCAACTCCCGTCGCCGCACGCCCGGGGCCAAGGTCGGGTGGCCGGTGTTCGTCCTGGTGAGCGCGGTGCTGTTCTCCGGGGCCTGCAACCTGGCCGCGGTCACCCATCGGCCAGGCGCCGACGACCCGCCGGACGCCGGGCCGATCGTGGGCGAGCCGGGGCCGTGGGTGGGGCTGATGGCCGTGTGGCCGGTCGTGGCGTTCGGTCTGGTTGCCGGACTCAAGGCCACGAAGCCCGGCCACCCGGTTCACGTCGACGCCGAAACAGCCAGCACCAAGAGCACAACTTTTGTGCACATTTCGCATGGTGATGCTGCCCCTGTGGGGGCGGGGGGCACCTCGTCCCCTGCCGGGCACACGCCTGTAAGGGCACCGGACATCGCCCCGGCCAGCCCGCCGGTCCCGCCCCTGTGGGAGCCGTTGGGGCAGGTGGAAGCGGTGGCACCGCTCGCCGCGTCCTGGGCCCGCGTCGGCGAGGAAGGCGGCGGCGAGCAGATCGGCGGGCACATGGCCGGGCACATCCCGGCCCGCGACGACCGGTCAGCGCTCACGCAGACCGCCGACCACGTGCCCGCCGCCGCGCCCGTGTCCTTGCCGCCGCTCCTGTCGGATCGTGCCGGTGAGGCCGAACCCGGTTGGGTGCCGCCCGTCGCCCACGCCGACGGGCCGGCTCTCACCCCGCCGCCGGTGCCGCGAACCGCTGACGTGCCGGCGCCCCGGGTGGAAGCTGTCCAGTTCCGCGCGCCCCTGCCCGCCCTCGACCCGCCTGCCTCCGACGGGGACGGCCATGCGCCGGGGGAGCCGGACGTGTCTGATCTGCTTCCCGACAGCCGCAAGGTGCGCGACGCCCTGGCGAAGAGCGGCGCGTCGCTGAACCGTAAGACGCTGCATGCCGGGCTGAAGGAGTACGGCCACAAGGCGGGGACCCGTCGCCTGGACGCGGTCCTGCGGATCCTGCGGAAGCCGGTGATGGTCCCGTGACCGCCACCGACGACCGGCTGATCTCCGACCCGGCTACGACCACGGTGACCCCTTCCGTCGTCCCGACGGTAGAGGTCACGGTGAGTAAGAGTCCCGAGAGTTCCGAGAGTCCTGCGGCTCTCCCCGGCCTCCCGGCGACCAGCGCCGATGGGGTGGATGACCCCGCGGACGCGGCTGCCGATGGGACTCTTGGAACTCTCGCGGCCCCCTGGCCGGTTGCGGTCGGTCACCGGATGTCGGATTGGGCGCCGGTGGCGGTTGAGCCGGCCGACGCGGCGGCAGTGGCCCGCTACGCGGTCGAGGCCGACTGGTGCGCCCCGTACGCCCTGGGCTGGCGGCGGGCCGGGATCGGCTACTCCTACCTGATCGCCCTGCCCGCAACGACCACCGCCTACAGCGCCGCGTGGCTCGCGCAGTGGGCCGGCGGGATCGACACCGGATGGCTGCCTGCCAACCGCGACGGCGAGAGCCGCCGGGCCCGGTGGTTGGCCGCCCGCCCCCCGTCGCTCGGGGAGCTGGCTGCGACCACCACGGTCGTGGGCGGCCCGCGCCGAGCCGCCGCCGTCGCCGCGGTCGCCGTCTCGGTCGCCGCCTACGGGCTGGCGTGGATCTTCCAGCGTCCCGGGCGGCTTGCCGCCGCCGCTCTGCTCACCGCCGCCGTCTGGTTCGCCTGAGGAGCCTGCCGTGGAACTGATCTTTCTGCTGTGTTTCGCCTACGCCTGCTACCGCGCCGGCCTGGACGCCGCGGTCAACGGCTATGCCCTGTCCCGGGGCCGCGACGTCTACATCGGTGAGGGGACCAACCGTCGCCACTACAGCGGGTTCAGCGTCGGGGTGCTGCTGGGAGTGTTCTTCCGGTCCCTCGTGGAGGGCGTGCGGGTCGGCTGGCCCTGGGCGCGGCGGACCGCTGCCACCTGGCGGGAGGGTCGCCGCCGTGGGGACGCCTGGACACCGCCGTGGAACGAGATGCGCCCGCCGCGACGGCGTCGCCGCCGGACGCGGCCCGCCGGCGCCACACCCCCACCCGACGATGGCGCCCCGGCCGACCCTTCGACCGACGAGCCCGACAAGGGCGACCGTGACGAGCCGGACGGCGACACGGGGGATCGGTGTGCGCGGTGTGGCCGCCCTGCGCACACCCCGGACAGCGGCCCCGCCCGGTGGATGCCGGGGGAGGGCTGGGTGTGCTGGAGCCACTTCTCCGACCACTGCGCGGCCTGCGGGAACCCCGCCCGCCCCGACGATCCGCTGATCCTGACCGACGGCCACTGGGAGCACGCCTCCCACCGCCGGCCCGCCGACGACCCGCCTTCGCACGCGGAACAGCCGGACGCGGCGGTGGTGATGGTCGCCGACGTGGTCGACGCCGACGGGCGGCCGATCGACGCGGTGTGGGAGCCGCCCGCCGCGGGCTGGGCTTCCCTGCACGACCACCGGACGTCATGACCCCACCGTCGCCGATCGGCCATGCCCGGGGCCCGCCCCCACCACCACCGCCTTCCCCCACCACCACCGCCTTCCCGCACCCCGCCGGATCGCCCCGTTCCACCTTCCGAGAGGACCCGTGATGACCGCGATCGTTCCCGCCACCGCCAGCCAGCCGTCCGCCGAGGTCATCGACCGTGACGCCGCGGTGCGCTACCTGTCCGCCCTCCACGCCAACATCACCAACACCGTGTCCAGCGAGCTGGAGTCGCTGCTTGGTGGCATGGCCAACGCCGGTCTGACCGACCCCGACGTCGTCAACCCGGTGCACGCCGTGCGGGAGCTGCTCACCACCGCTCGCGACGGCGTCCAGTTCGCCGTGGACGCGCTCAACGGCGGCCACGCCGCGGTGTCCGAGACGGTCAACGCCGTCGACGCCGCCGACAGCACCGACTTCTACCGGCAGCACTGACCCCACCCGGGTCGTGTCCGTGCGACCCGCACATCACCCCTACGGGTGGCGTGCGGGCCGCGCGGTCCCCACCCGGACACCGGCGGACTTCTACCAGGACGAAGGAGGGCAGGACGATGGCCAGCCACCCCCGCACCACCCCGGCATCTCCCCGCCGCCGGCCGGCTGGCCCGGCCACCGTGGACACGCGAGTGGAACAGCTGCTCGCGTCCGCCGCAGGCGCCGCCGACAGCCACACCGCCCTGGAACACCTTGTCACCGCCGCCGAACTCGAAGCCAAGGCCAAGGCGGACGCAAATGCGGAACGCGCCGCCGCCGACCCGCTGGTCGGCAAGCTCGTGGCCCGTGCGAAGACGGCCCTCGACGCCGGGGACCGGGACCGGGCCGAACAGCTCCTTGCCGCCGCCCAGACCGCCGCCGACCGGGGTCGGTTCGATGCCCTGTCGATCCGCGGCCACGCCGTGCCGCTGGCAGTGATCGGCCTGTTGTGGGCCGGAGCCGCGGCAGGTCACATGCTCCCCGGGGCCGGGCCGACGATCGCCGGGCTCTACCTCACCCTGGCGGTCGTCTGGTGGTGGGCGAAAGGCCGCCGCGCCGACTGGGCCGACCGGACCCGCCGGCGCCGTCACGCCACCCTCACCACTGCGGCGGGGGCGGGCTGGCTCTACTGGGCTGCCGCCACCGGGGCGACCGGCTGGCACGCCGCCGTCCTGTGGATCGGCGGCTACCTTCTGGCCGCCCCGTACTGGTCAGGCATCCACATCCCCAACCCGCCCGCACCCGCCCCGCCGGCTCCCGCACCGGAAGTTGCCACGGTTGCGCCCCGGCTGGAGGTCACCGAACAGGGCAGCAACGTCATGGAACTGTGGGCACGCTGGGTCGCCTGCCGCGGCGGCCCGGTCGAAGGTTCCCGCCTTACCCACCGCGAACGGCTCGACCACGGCCGGGAAGCGTTCCTTGTCCACCTCGTGCGGGGCCGGCAGTCCCGTGCCTGGCTGGATTCCCGCATCCCCCTGATTGCCTCCGCCATGGGGATGGCTGCCCGGAACCTGGAATTCGAGGACCACCCCGATGGCGACCACCGCGCCCGCCTCGTCGTCACCCTCGACCGCACCGCCGCCGACACGTCGCTGATCTACCCCGGCCCGCAAGCCTGCTACGACCCGACCACCGGCCAGTCCTACTGGGGAGTCTGGCCCGACGGCGCCCTGATGCCCTGGGAGGCCTTCCACCCCGACCGCGGCGCGTACTCCGGGGTCATCCTGGGTTCGTCAGGATCCGGGAAGAGCCGGCTGGCCGAACAGCTCTGCCTGACCTGGATGTCGACCGGCCTGGTCACGGTCTGGATGATCGACCCGCAGGACGGCAGCAGCCTGCCGACCCTGGCCCAGCATGTCGACTGGGCCACCCTCGGGACCGGCAACGGCCGGGCCAAGACCATGCTGCAAGCGGTCGACACCGTCGGGAAGTTCCGCACAAAGATCAACGGCATGGTGGGGCGAGAGGTCCACCCGATCAGCCGGCGCCAACCCGCCCTCATGGTCGTCATCGACGAATGTCACATGATCTTCGATCCGAAGATCGTGGGACCGGTGGAGGCCGCGCACAACGTCGGGGTGGCCGACCGCATCGCCCGTGCCTACCGCAAAGCCGGTATCGGGGTGGTTCTGCTCAGCCAGTACAGCGACCTGACGGTGTTCGGCGGATCGGAATCCCTGCGGTCCAACGCGCTGAACTACAACGGCATCGTCATGCGGCTCACCAGCAACATAGCCGGCAACCTGATCGCCGGTTTCGAGGGGAACGCGAAGAAGCTTCCCCCGCACGGATTCGCCTACCGTGTCGGCGGTGGCGCCCGTGACATCTCCGGACGTTCCTTCGACGCCGAACCTGTCCTCGCCGACTACTACGCCGACGTCCCCACCCTCGAACTCGAAGCTGCCGTTCGGTACCAGCTCCGGAAGAAGCTCGGGGACGTCTACGACAACCGCCGCCACGCGGCCGACAGCGCCGCCGCCGACATCGCCGCCGAATTCCTCGACGGCGAAGCGATAGACCCGGACCTGATCGCCGAAGTCGCCGTCGACGATCCGAAGGTCGCCGCCCGCCTTGAGGAACTCGCCGCCCACCGTCCCCACTGGACCCCCGCCCCGGTGCAACCGACGATCCCCACCACGGCGACCCGTACCACCACGACCGGTGTGACTCTGCGCCCCGCAGCCTGGATCAGCCTCACCACTCCCGCACCCGAACCGGCCGACGAGGACGAGTCGCCCGCCGACGCCGGCGCCTACCCTTCGCTGGCCAGCGCCGCCGGCCGTGACATCTACCGGCTCATCACCCGCGACGCAGTCGCCCTGGCCGATATCCGCGACCACTGCGACTACAGCAAAACCACCATCCACCGCATCCTGAACGCTCTCGAAGCCGACAAGCTCATTCACCAGCCCCGCTATGGCCTCTACGCCCGCACCGCCTAACCGGCGAATTTGGCCGGTGAGTGGATACACCCATCCCAAAAACAGGTCTGCAAAGCCAAAATTCGAAGGGAAAGGAAGCTGTCATGTCCCGGAAGATCCTGATCGCCTCGTTTGGTTTTCTTCACGGTCCACCCCCCGACGCCGACCTGATTCTTGACCTGCGCCCTTACCGCGACCCGCACGTCACATCACACCTGCGGGCCCTCACCGCCGACGATCACCAGGTCCGCCAGGCCGTCATGACCACCCCCGGCATCACGAAGCTCATCGCCGACACCGTCGCCGATCTGCGCGCCCGTTCCCGAACCCGTCCCGCCGACCCCTACCGGGTCGCCGTCGGCTGCGCGGGTGGCCGACACCGCGCGCCCACCGTCGCGCTCGCAATCGCCGACGGCTTGGTCACCTTCGCCCGCCCGCAGGTCACCCACCGCGACCTCCGCAAGCCCGTCGTCGCCCGCTGACCCACGAAGGAGAAACCCATGGGCCACGTCTGCCCGGACCACGTCTGCCCGGAATGCGACGAGGAGGTCATCAGCGAGCCGCCCACCGACGACCTCACCCCCTACGCGGCACACGGGCTGACCGCGCCGGCCTGGGCCCACCTCGACGGCACCCCGCTGTGCCCCGTCATCGGCCCGGACGGCTACCAGCCCGCCCAGCCCAAGCGCCGCCGTCGCCGCTGACACCCCTCACACCTCACCCGCCGCCTACCCCGTCAGACCAGCCAAGCCGCACCGAAGGAGCCGACATGGCCGGCGAAACCACCATCACGGTGATCGGAAACCTCACCGCGGACCCCGAGCTGCGCTTCCTGCCGAACGGCGCCGCGGTCACCGGGTTCACCGTCGCGTCCACCCCCCGGGTCCTGGACCGCCAGACCAACGAGTGGAAGGACGGCCAGGCGCTGTTCCTGCGCTGCTCGATCTGGCGCCAGCCCGCCGAACACGTCGCCGAGTCCCTCTCGAAGGGCGCCCGGGTGATCGTGACCGGCCGTCTCAAGCAGCGCAGCTACGAGACGCAGGAAGGCGAGAAGCGCACCGTCTTCGAGCTGGACGTGGACGAGATCGGCCCGTCACTGCGCTACGCCACGGCCAAGGTCGTCAAGGCCGCCCGCGGCACCGCCGGACAGACCCCGCCCGCCCCGGCCACCGCGGACGACCCGTGGTCGGTGCCCGCCGGTGCCCCGGCGGAACCGCCGTTCTAGACCCCCTCGTGGTGCGGCCGGTCGGCCCACATGCCCCGCCAGACCCGGGCCGGCCCGCCGCCCACCTCACCCGAAAAGGATCACTTCCCCATGCCCTGGAACCGCCTGACGGGGTTGCTCACCCCGAACGCGATGCCGGATGTCACCTCGGACGAGTACCAGGTGACGCGGCGCGCGCTTGAAGACCACCCGGCCACCGCGGGAATACCGCCGAAGGACCTGTCGTCGCTGGAGCAGTACCTCGCCGACGTCATCACCGAGGACCTGCACAACGAGATCGACCAGCTTCGGGACGAGTTGAACGATGCCCAGGAAGACCTGAAGGCCGCGAACAAGGAGCTGCGATCGCTGCGGCGTGAGCTCGGCAAGGCCCGCCGGGGGGCCACCACGCGGCCCGGCGGTGTGGTGTGAAGCCCACGGCGCAGGCCGCCGTGCCGGCGGACACCTCAGCCCTGTTCGACCTGCCCGATCTCAACGCTGTCAGTCCCGCTGTCCCGGCGGCCCTGCCCTACCGGTCCCATCCTGCCGCGGCGGCCGGCCGTGCGTTGGCCGGGGACGGGTACGGCTGGCTGGCCGCCGTTCTGCCCGACCCGACTCCGCTGGTCTGCGACCGGCACGGGGTGGCGATGGTGCTCGCCGACCCGCCGCCGCTGTGGGTCTGCCCCGTCTGCGCTGGGCCGGCGGGGGGTGGGTGATGGCGGTCTACGAGCGCACCCACCGCGGCCACCGGATGATCGTGCACGTCCCCGGGCCCGGCGAGTTCGACCCGGCCGCGTGGGGCCGAGATCTGGCCGGACAACAGGTGCTCGGTCTGGACGTGGAGACCCGCACCCTGCCCGACGGCGGGCCGGGCCACTTCGGCCCGGACGCCGGACTGCGGCTGGTGCAGGTCGCCACCTCGACCGTGGCATGGGTACTCAACCCCCTCGACCCCGCCCAGCACGCCGCCGCCGTTGGCGTGCTGGGCGAGCCGGCACGCCGGTTCGTCACCCACACCAACTTCGACACGTTGGCGGTGTGGTCGGCGTTCGGGATCGCGCTGGGACAGCGGGCCGCGGACACACACCTGCTCTCCAAGCTGATCAACCCCGACGAACGGGCCGGTCACGGCCTCAAGACACTCACTGCCCGCCATCTTGACGATGGGCTGACCCTCGCCGAGGCCGCGTTGCATGCCCGCATGCAGGCGCTGGCCCCGCCCGCGCACCGGGCCGGGACCCGGTGGAAGAGCTGGGGGTGGATGAACATCCCCGCCGACGACCCGGCCTATGTGGTCTACGCCGGGCTGGACGCGGTCTACGTCCGCCGGCTGCTGCCGGTACTGCTGCGGCTGTGCGCACCGTTCTCCCACCTGGTCCCGGTCGAACAGTGGCTGGCCGCGCAGTCCACCGGGATCACGATCCGCGGCCTGGCGTTGGACCGGCCCTACACCCGCCATCTGCTCGACCAGACCGAAGCCGCCCACCGCCAGGCCAACGACGCGATCCGGGCCGCCATCGGCTGTGCGGCCACCAGCCCGGCGTTCGCCGCCTGGCTCGACACGCACGGGGTACCCGGGCCACGTACCGCGACCGGACGGTTGCAGGTCACTGCCGACACCCTCACCACCCTGTTCCGCGACCTCGACACCGGCCAGCTCACCCTGCCCGACCAGGTCCGAGCCATGCTCACCGCGCGGCGGGCAGTGGCACGGACGTCGAACACGATCGCGAACCTGAGATCGTTCCTGACCGCCGCCGACCCGGACGGCCGACTGCACCCGCAGATCAACACCCTGCGGACCCGCACCGGCCGCATGTCCATCACCAACCCGGCGTTGCAGACGCTGAAGAAGACCGACCCCCGGCTACGCCACTGCCTACGCGCCGACCCCGGCCGCGTCCTGATCTCCTGCGACTTCTCCCAGGTCGAAGTACGGGTCACCGCCGCCCTGTCCCGTGACTCCGCCCTCACCCGCGTACTCCTCGACGGCGCGGACATCCACGACGCCACTTCCCGGCTGCTATTTGGTCCGGACTTCACCAAGGCACAGCGGACGCTGGCCAAGCGGGCCACGTTCGGCACGATCTACGGCGGCGGGGTCCGCGCCCTGATGAACGCCACCGGCGCCCCCCAGACCGTGGCCGCCGACGTCCTCACCCGCTGGCGCGCCGCCTACCCCGGCGTAGCCGCCTACTCCACCCGCATGGGCGCCGAACCCGTCGTGATCACCGGGTCTGGTCGGCGTATCCCCGCCGACCCCGACCGGCCCTACGCCAACGCCAACTACGCCGTCCAGTCCACCGCCCGTGATCTCCTCGTGGCCGCGGTCTACGAGCTGGTGACCCGCCACGGGCTGCATGACGCGCTGTGGCTGTTTGTCCATGACGAAGTCATCCTCCACGTGCCCACCGACCAGGCCGACGACGTCCGCCGTCAGCTCGAAACAGTCATGACCACCTCGTTCCGCGGCATCCCGATCACCGCCGACGCCGAAATCCTCGGCACCCACTGGGGCTCCCTGGAGAACGCATGACCACGGCCTGCACGGATGGGACGGATCTGCCGTCCCATCCGTCCCACCCTCAGCACCGCAGGTCAGACGGGGTGTCGCTGGGACGGCGGGACGTTTCGATCCGTCCCAGCACCACTCCGCTCCCGGCCACCGACCGTCCGATGCGGATTCTGGTCACCGGATCACGGACGTGGACCAACCGGCGGACCATCGCCGGAGCCCTGCACCGCGCCGCCCGCGACGCCGCCGGCCGCCGGGTCGTGCTGGTCTGCGGAGCCTGCCCCACCGGCGCCGATCGGATCGCCGAGGACATCGCCACCGCCCACGGGTGGGGCGTGGAACACCACCTCGCCGAATGGGCCCGCCACGGCCGCGCCGCCGGACCCCGCCGCAACACGGCCATGGTCGACACCCGGCCAGACCTGTGCCTGGCGTTCATCGCCGACGGCAGCCGCGGCGCCACCCACACCCGCGACCTTGCCGAACGCGCCGGGATCCCCACCCGCACCTACACCAACCAGCCCGAAGACCCCCGCCTGAACGCGGCGTTCGCCCTCATCGACGCCGGCCGGCGGGTGTTCGTCCTGGGCCGCACCAAACGACCCGTTGCGAACTGCCCGGACTGCCAGGCGAGCAAGGACGACCCCGCCCACAACCGGGAGACCTGCCCCTGCCTGACCTGCCACGGGTTCTACGCCGCCACCAACCAGCCCGACCGCGCCGCCGCCATGCTCGCCGCCGTCCCGGACGGACTGCTCGCGATCCGTACCGGCATCTGGTCCGGGCTGGTCGTGGTCGACATCGACCCCGCCCATGGCGGCACCCTCGACCCCGCGCTGATGACCCCCACCGCCGCCGTGGCGACCGGCGGTGGCGGGTGGCATCTGCACTACGCCCACCCCGGCAGGACGATCCTTTCCCGGCCCCTGCCGGGCCGGGCCGGTGTCGACATCAAGGCCGACGGCGGGTACGTCGTGGCCCCGCCGTCGGTCCACCCGGGCACCGGGACGCCGTACCGGTGGGTGGGTGACCGGCCGGTCAACGAGATGCCCCCCGCCCTCCTCACCGCCTGTCGCACCTCCACGGCCCCGGCCCCGGCGCTCCGCCGGCCCGCCCCCGTGGCCCGCCTGGCACGGTTCGGGGGAGGGGGCATCTCAGATCCCGCCGCGCTACTGGCCGCGACCCTCGACACCGTCGCCCGCGCCCCCGAAGGACGCCGCCGAACCACCCTGTACGGCGCAGCCCGCGGCGTCGCGCGCATCGTCCTGGCCGGACACCTCACCACCGACGACGCGATCACCGCCCTCGCCGACGTCGGACGGCAGGCGGAGCAGACCGACCGCGACATCACCGCCGCCATCACCGGCGGATTCGCCGCGGAAGGACTCACCCCATGACCCCACCACCAGACGCCGGGATCGACGGAGCGGCGATCCTGGACCGGCTCCACACCGCCCTCACCCGCTACGTGGTCCTGCCGACCCCCGAAGCGGTCGACGCGGTCGCGCTGTGGATCGCCGCCAGCCACGCCCAACCCGCGTGGGCTCACGCTCCCCGGCTGGTCATCCGCGCCCCGGAGAAGCGGTGCGGCAAGTCCCGCCTGTTGGACGTCGTGGAGGCGACCTGCCACAGCCCGCTGATCACGGTCAACGCCTCCACCGCCGCCGTCTACCGGTCCATAGACGAAGATCCCCCGACGCTCTTGGTCGACGAAGCAGACACGATCTTCGGGGCGGCCCGGTCCGGCGACGCCAAGGAGGACCTGCGCGGACTCCTCAACGCCGGCCACCAGCGCAACCGGCCCGCGATCCGCTGGGACGCCGCCAACCGATCCCGCGAGGTCCTGCCCACCTTCGCCATGGCCGCCCTCGCCGGAATCGGCACGATGCCCGACACGATCGAAGACCGCTCCGTCATCATCCGCATGCGCCGCCGGATCAACGGCGAAACGGTCGCCCCCTACCGGCACCGCCGCGACCGGCCGCACCTGCGCACCCTCGCCGAGGAACTGGACGGCTGGCTCCGCCCCACCCTCGAAATCCTCGAACTCGCCGAACCCGTCATGCCCGTCGACGACCGCGCCGCTGACACCTGGGAACCCCTGATCGCGATCGCAGACCACGCCGGCCGCGACTGGCCCGAGCGTGCCCGCCACGCTCTGATCACCATGATTGCCGAAGCCACCGCCGACGAGACGCCCAGTCTCAAGGTCCAGCTACTCATCGATGTCCGATCCGCGTTCGGCAGTTCCACCACCGCGCTGTTCACCAAACAGCTCCTTGCCCTTCTCAACGCCGACCCCGAAGCCCCCTGGGCCGACATGGGAGCCGGTGGCCTGTCCGCCCGCCGCCTTGCCGACCTTCTTCACGAGCACGGCATCCGTTCCCGCAACGTCCGCGTTCCCGGCGAACAGGGCAAGGGCTACGAGCGCGCCGACTTCCTGGACGCCTGGCGCCGCTACTGCCCCCCGATCGACGACCCGCCCACCGGCCCCGAGGACGACCCCGCGTTGCCGGTGGGACGGATCGAAACGTCCCGCCGTCCCGCCCACACCCCCGCCCACCAGGGCTGATGAGGGTGGGACGGATGGGACGGCAGCCATCCGCCCACCAAACACGCCGACCAAGTACCTCGACACGCACAGCCGAAGCGGCCCGGCGACCAGCCGACCAAGCAACCCGCCGGGGCCGCACCCCATCCCCAGGACGGAGCGACACCAGGATGCCCCCACTTGCGGCACATGCGAACCCTCGCCGCCACGCCAGGACTACTGGTGCGGCCCGAGGAACCGGACGGTTCATGAGCGTCTCCGAGTTCTGCGATGAGCTCGGGATCGCCCGCTCCACCTTCTACGACTGGCGCGCGAAGAACACGGCGCCGGCCTGCATCAAGCTCCCGAACGGCGAGCTTCGGATTCGCCGGGTCGACTTCGACGCCTGGCTCGCCTCCCTCGCGAAAGACCTGACCTGATGACGACCACCACCTACGACGTCCGCATCTGGAAGACGGAGATCTACCGCGGCAGCCGGGTCACGACCTACTACGTCCGATGGAGCGTCGACGGAAAATCATTCCGGGAGGCCTTCCGGAACCGGGCGCAGGAGGAGAGCTTCCGCGCCGACCTCGTCGCCGCGACGAGGAAGGGTGAGGCCTTCTACGTCGCCACCGGGCGCCCGATCTCCATGGACCGCATGGACGTGAGCATGTCCTGGTACGAGTTCGCCTGTTCCTACACGGACGCGAAGTGGTCGCGCTCCGCCGCGACCACGAGGCGGACCCTCGCTGAGGCGCTCACCGCCATCACCCTGTGCCTTCTGTCGACGGAGAGGGGGATGCCTGACGGCAGGGTGTTGCGCACGGCGCTGCGCCGCCGGGCCTTCAACACCGCGCTCCGGGACAGCGAGGACATCTCCGACGAGATGCGGGATGCCCTGCGGTGGGTGGCCTCCCACACCCGGCCGGTGTCGAGCCTGGCTGACCCGTCCACGCTGCGGAAGGTGCTGGACGGGCTGACGGTCAAGCTTGACGGCACTCCCCGTGCCGCGAGTGTCGTCACGCGCTGGCGAAAGATCCTCAACAATGCGGTCGCGTACGCGATGGAGGGCAAGCTCCTGGCCGTCAACCCGATCCCGGCGCTCAAGTGGAAGGCGCCGCGCGGCGTCCAGGTCGTGGACCGCCGTTCCGTCGTCAACCCCGTCCAGGCACGCACGCTGCTGCGCGCGGTGCCTGGACTCAGGGAGAACGGACCCCGGTTGGAGGCCTACTTCGGGTGCCTCTACCTGGCGGCCCTTCGTCCGGAGGAAGCGTCCGCGCTGAAGGAGAAAGATCTTGCGCTTCCTGGTCGGGGGTGGGGTGAGCTGCACTTGGGGCGGGCTACTCCCCACGCCGGGAAGGAGTGGACGAACACCGGCGACGACCGTGATGACCGGCAGCTCAAGCAGCGTGAGCCCGGCGAGGTCCGGCACGTTCCCTGCCCGCCCGAGCTGACCGCGATGCTGCACCGCCACCTCCGCCTGTTCGGGACCGGCCCCGGCGGTCGGCTGTTCGTGACGGAGGCCGCGGACCCGATCTCCAGTCTCACGGTCACTCGCATCTGGAGCCGGGCGCGGGCGGCCACCTTCACGCCGGAGGTCGCCGCGTCGGTACTTGGGAAGACGCCCTACGACCTCCGTCACGCGGCGGTGTCCACGTGGCTGAACGCCGGTGTCCCCGCGACGCTGGTCGCAGGCTGGGCGGGGCACAGCGTGGAGGTGCTCCTCAAGATCTACGCGAAGTGCCTCGACGGGGAGGAGACCCGCATGCGGGGCCGCATCGAAGAAGCTCTCGGTTGGAAGTCCGACGACGGAGGGGGAGGGGCTGGCACGGCGTAGGGCACCCGGCGGACTTCGGCGCCAGTTTGGCGCGGACCGCCGGAGTCCGCCGGTACCAACCGGACACGGCCGGACAGTCAAAGGAGGTTCAGCGAGGTCAAAACCCCTGGTAGCGCGGGGGTTTTGGCTGATGATCGGAGTGTGCCCCCAACGGGATTCGAACCCGTGCTACCGCCTTGAAAGGGCGATGTCCTAGGCCGCTAGACGATGGGGGCGGGCGACGGCGACCGGGCCAAGCTACAACCCACCCGCAGTGTCAACCGTTGGGAAC
Source organism: Protofrankia sp. Cj5 (assembly GCF_917627405.1). NCBI lineage: Bacteria > Bacillati > Actinomycetota > Actinomycetes > Frankiales > Frankiaceae > Protofrankia > Protofrankia sp. Cj5. The sequence continues at coordinate 6,068 of NZ_CAKJTO010000046.1, read as the reverse complement.
ACTGCAAGCATAGGGGTGCCGGGCCGCTGGAGACAAACGGGCTCTATGCCGGTCCCGGCCATGGCCTCGCAACCACCGGGCTCCACAACCCGCCCAGCCCTCGTCGCGACGCCACGCACTCTGTTGCCGGTTACTCTTAGGCGTCGGCCAGTGCCGGCAGCGGGTTGACCCAACGATAGCGCGGGAGGAAGAAGGCCCGCACCGGACGTCCACCGATGGCCAGGTTGTGGGTGATCGGAACCGATCCGGCCGGGTACGCCACATCGAACGACAGCGTCACGTCATCGGCTCGTTCCAGGGGGGTGTTCGGGTCGTAGACCCAGAGGGTGACAGCGGTTTGTCGCTGTTCGTAGGCGTATGCCAGCAACTGGTGGTTGGCCCCGAGCTGGAACGGGTCGTACGAGCGCAGTGTGATGACTCCGAGTGGGGCCAGCACGCCGCGGTCGAGGTCGAGCCGCAGCCGCGGCCACTCGTTCACGACCGTGATGCGCCGGCTACCGCGTACCGTCAGCGAGGACCGCGTGGTGTCCGTGTCCGGAGTCGCCATGAGCTGGTAGTAGCGGACAACACCGCGCGGGATGTCGAAGCTGTCAAACAGCCGGCGAACGATGTAGCGGTACAGCGGTGAGCCCGGCGGCGGTGGTTCCTGCAACGCCGGTGGGGTCAGGCTCGCCTCGAAAAGATCACGCGCTGTATAGATCATGCCGCCGCACAGGCCGCGACTGGCGTCACCGATCGGTACCTGCCCGATACCCGGAATATTGATCTTCAGGACGGGCTGCTTCGGAAAGTCGTTGATGAAGGGCAGCCCACCGCTGCTCGGGCGAAATCCTTCCACCGCGCCATGAGCGTCGACCATCTCGCCTCACCTCCCGCACAACCGTGTCGCCTGGGAATGACGGCCGTCTGGGAATGATGCCCCAGGCTCTCGTCCGTACCGCCGGGCGGGCCGTGATCGGCTGGTCCGGCGCCCACCAGGGAGAAGGCAGGGACGCGATCGACGCTCCAGCAGACCCGCCCCAGTGGTGACAGCCAGGTGACCGGGACCGCCCAGGTGGGTATGCCAGCCGGTATGAAGCATCGTCCCGAAGGCATTCCCGCAGCCCAGCTGTCGGACGAGGACCTCACCCGTGAAGTGGGCCAGCTGCACACGACCCGTCACGATGCGTTCTTGCACGGCAGCAGGGATGCGTTCGACACACATACCGCCCGGATGCTGAGCCTCGAGTACGAGTATCTACGCCGTTTCGCGGCGGTCATCGGGCCGGACCCGCGGCGCACCCGAGCCGGCAGCCGTCAAGCCGCCGAGGCGGGCCGTGTCAGCTCGTGACGGCCGTCAGTCGTGCGGCCATCAGCTCGTAACGGCTGGTCGCGATGGGGCCATCAGCTCGTGATGTCCCGGGTGCCGAACACGATCCGGGCAATGATGATCATTGTCGCCCCGTAGCCGCTCTCGAGCACCAGCCCACGTCTGATGTTCACCCAGCTCATGGGTGCACGGAACAGGTCGACGAACCCCATCCAGTAGTGGGTCGGCAGGTATGGCTGGATCGCGGCGGCAGCCGGCAGCTGATCGAGGACTCCCGCGGTGACGAGGACACCGAGGGCTCCGAGTGTCGCCGCGAGCGGCGTAGCGGTGACCACCGACAGGAACAGCCCGATGCCGACGATGCCGAGCATGGACGCGGCCACGAACAGCGCTGAAAGCGCGATCCGGATGCCTGCCTGCGACAGGGAGAGAGGAGGCCCAGCGCCGGACAGCGGCCGGATGGGGGCCAGCCCGAACAGCCCCCAGCCGACCACGAAGGAGGTCGTGATCACCGCCGTCACCGCGATCACCAGATAAACCATGATCCCGGCGAGCTTCGCGGCCAGTAGCCGGCCCCTGCCAACCGGCCGGATAACCAAGTAGCGCAAGGTCCCCGCGTTGGCCTCGCCAGCGATCGCCTCACCGGCCAGCAGCAGTACCGCCACCGGTAGGAACAACGGCAGGATGAGGGCGAGGGCCGCGACCGGAAGCCACGTCCCGTTGTGCACGACCTCCGCGAGGAAGGCTGGACTTGCGGTGCTCGACCCTATTCCGCTAATTTTCAAAAAAAGTGCGACGATCACTGGAAGTGCCGCGAGCATCAGCACTGACATCCACGTCCGCCGTCGTACCAGCAGGATCCGGAGCTCGACGCGGATCATCGGTCATCCAGGATGGATTCCAGGTCACCGGCTGGATCATTGCCGGTCAGTTCCAGGAAGACATCCTCAAGTGATCGTCGTTCCACCACCAGTTCGGAGACGCGCACACCGGCTGAGACCAGCGCGGCGTTGAGCGCCATCGGGTTCTGCGTCCGGGCGACCAGGGAATGCCCGTCGCGGGCCTCGAGCACCCGTTCGAGCAGGTGCGCCGCGAGGTCGGAATCCGGGGTACGCAGGGTGACCCGGCCGGTCGGCCCGCACAACGTGTCAAGGGAGTCATGCGCGACCAGCCGGCCATCACAGATGATGGCTGTCTCGGTGCAAAGCATCTCAACCTCCGAGAGCAGGTGCGACGAAAGGAAGACGGTCGTTCCCTCGGCGTTCAGCTCAAGCAGCAGATCACGAATCTCCCGGATGCTCTGTGGGTCGAGACCGTTTGTCGGCTCGTCCAGTATCAACAGACGAGGCCGGCGCAACAGGGCCGCGGCGAGGCCGAGCCGTTGTTTCATCCCGAGTGAGAACCTGCTGATCGGCCGGTCGTCGATGGCGCCGAGCCCGACCCGGTCGAGGGCGTCCTCGATCCGTCTCCGGCGGCTGCGTCGAGCACCGCCGCGGCCGGCCGCGTCAAGCGCGGACAACTCGACCCGGGCCGACAGAAAAGTGTGGAACGCGGGAGCCTCGACCAGCGCACCGATCTTGGGCAGTACCTGCCGAGCGTGGCGGGGCATGCTCCGGCCGAGAATCTTGACGCTACCGGCGCTCGGGCGCACCAGGCCGAGCAGCATGCGGACAGTCGTGGACTTGCCCGAACCGTTGGGGCCGAGGAACCCGAACCGGTCACCGGTCGCCACCTGGAGGTCGAGGCAGTCCACCACGGTCCGGTGCCGGTAGCGTTTGGTCAGGCCGTCCGCGTGGATCGCGAACGTCATCCCGGTTCTCGCGTAACGTCGACAGGTTTGAGTTGCTGACTGCTGCTGGGGACGCCAGGCTGTCCCAGGACAGTGCCCGCCTGCCGGACGATATTGAAAGCGCCGGGCATGCGGCAACCACGCGGCGCGGTTGATGAGGCAGCCGCGCCGGCTGCCAGCGTGTCCAGCGGATGCTGGCCCGACGCGCGGCGGCAAGATGATCGCAAGGTAGGCACTGTGCCTACTAGTAAAGCGGTGCCGTCCTATGTCATCGACAGTTGGGTAGGGCTTGACTCGCGTGTCGCGCCGGAGTGATCGAGACGGCTCTGGCGCATTGGGCGAGGACAGGGCATAGCGGACCTGCCCCGGGCGCTCTAAGAGCACCCGGCAATAGGGGCGTGGATCAAGGAGCGGGGCTGGGGTGCGTGCATCGCGAGGCGGAGGAGGGAGCCACCCTGGTGTTGGGTGGTGACCGACGACAACACAGCGAGGTGCGTGCCCCAGCCCCGCGACGCCGCGTCCCCTATTGCCGGTCGCTCTAAGTGCCGACCACTAAGCGGCGGGCCTGTCCAGGCGAGACACGCTCACGACGTATCCATCCGGACCGGGTGGCGGTCCGCCGCGGTCTCTTGTGTGATCTCGTTGCGCAGCGCCTTCAGCGCACTGACGTAGATCTCCGAGAAGGTGGGGAAGGGCTGGATGACATCGCGCAGCACCTCGAGCGGCACGCGGGCGCGGATGGCCAGGGTGGCCTGCTGCAGCCACTCGCCTGCCTCGGGGCCGAGCGCGTAGGCGCCCGTCAGCCGGTCGCCGTCGCTGCACAGCGTCAGGAAGCCGTTCGACCTGGCGTAGGCGTGGGTGTAGGTGGCTGTCTTGGACACCTCGGACACCAGTGCGGTCGCGGTGAACCGGCCCTCGGCGGCGCCGACCGCGGCCGCCTGTGGGTCGGTGTAGACCACGTCCGGAACAGCCTCGTAATTGGCCTCGCGGGGCTCACCGAGGATGTTCGCGGCGACGACTTCGCCCTGGTACTTGCCGACATGGGTCAGCAGCCGCACCCCGGTGACGTCGCCGATGGCCCACAGGCGCTCACCGGCGCGCAGGTAGGCGTCGACCGCGACGCCGCGCCGGTCGGCCTGGACACCGAGCGTCTCCAGGCCGATGCCGTCCACGCGGGGACGCCGGCCGGTGGCGACCAGCAACCGGTCGCCACGTAGCTCGCGGCCGCTCTCGAGGGTCAGCACGTAATCCCCGCCGTCGCGTCGCGCCGCGGCCGCCCGCGCGCCGAGGAGCAGCTCGACGCCGTCACGGCGCAGAACCTCACCGAGCGCCTCGCCGAGTGGCGCGGGCTCGCGGGCCAGCACGTGTCCCGCGCCCTCGACGAGGGCCACCTCGCCGCCCAGCCGGCGCACGGCCTGAGCCATCTCGACACCGACCGGCCCACCGCCGACGATCAGCAGGCGGCGCGGGACGGCCTTCATGCCGGTCACCTCGCGGTTGGTCCAGACACCGTCCAACTCGCGCAGGCCCGGGACCGGCGGCATGACCGGATCTGAGCCGGTCGCCAACACCACATGCGCCGCCGCGTAACGCCGGCCGTCGACCTCGACCACGCCGGGCCCGCTCAGGCGCCCGGTGCCGCGGATCAGGTCGATGCCCTTGCTCGCCAGCCAGGCCTGCTGCCCGGCGTCGGAGTGGTCCGAGACCATGAAGTCGCGATAGGCCAGCGCGCCCGCGACATCCACTCGCGCGGTGGCTCCCACCTCCCGCGCCTGACACACCGCCTCGCCGGGGCGCAGCAGCGTCTTGGACGGGATGCACGCCCAGTACGAGCACTCGCCGCCGACCAGCTCCCGCTCTACCAGCGCCACCCGTAGGCCGCCATCGGCCAGCTCGCCAGCGCAGTGCTCGCCCGGTGAGCCGCCCCCGACGACGATCACATCGTAGTCGCGGCCGGTCATCCGCCAGCCACCCGCACGTCCCGCGCGCCCACCATGTACCGCGCATACCAGTCTGGCCAGTCCGGGCCGGCCCGCCCGATCTCTTTCTCGTGCCTGCCGGGGACGGCCGCCGTAAGCCCCGTGCCGAGTGCCACGCAGAAATTCTTGGCTCGATCCACATCGGATACCGGCAGCGGCACCACCTCAGGTCTTATATTAATGATCTTGCTCCTGTTCTGTTGGCGCCGGTGGCTGTGCCAATGGCAATGCCACCGAATCGGGTCTGGGACCCAGGCTCGCGCCACCCATTGTCAAAGTCCAGGAACGCCTGGCGCATCACCCACAGGACGTGAGCCGTCGGCGCCGTCTCGGGACCATCTGCTCGAATGCTGTCAGTCTCACGGGCCGAGATGCGCCGGATCCGTCCGCGATACCGGAGACGACCGGTAACGTCCTGCATGCCGGACTGCGCTGGTCCGGGAGGTTCGAGCCGGTTGAAGAGGGGTTCGCAGTGGAGAGCGTGCAGGCCACCGAGTTCGGGCCGTTGGCGGCGCTGGCCGGGGAGTGGGAGGGCGACGAGGGCCTCGACGTGGCCTTCTCGAACGCCGAGGGCCGCATCGTCGAGACGCCGTTTCGTGAACGTATGTCGCTCAAGCCGTTCGGCCCGGTGGCGAACGGCCCGCAGGTGCTGTATGGCTTGGACTACCGCACCGCCGCGTGGCGCGCAGGGGAGGAGAACCCCTTCCACACCGAGGTCGGTTACTGGTTGTGGGACGCCGTTGCCGGCCAGGTGATGCGTTGCTTCAATGTGCCCCGTGGGCAGAGCGTGCTGGCTGGCGGCACAGCGGCGCCGGACGCGACCGCCTTCACCATGCGGGCGGAGGTGGATTCGGAGACGTACGGGATCCTGTCCAACCTCTATCTGGCGAAGGCCGCCCGCACGATCGGTTTTGAGGTCACGGTGACAGTGCGGGCCGATGGCGTCTTCGCCTACAGTGAGAAAACATTGATCACCCATGCCCGCTGGGAT
>NZ_CAKJTO010000045.1:0-38800 GCF_917627405.1 Protofrankia sp. Cj5 | reverse complement strand
GTTTCTGCGTTGGCAGCATCCCGATCGTGGGTTGATGCGCCCGTCACAGTTCATGCCGGTCGCCGAAGCGGCCGGCCTGTCCGAACAGGTCGGCCGCTGGGTGCTGCGGACCGCTGTGACGGAGGCTCGGACGTGGCACGAGATGGCTTCAGGGACCACGATCCGCCCACCTCGCCTGTGGGTGAACGTCACCGCCGACCAGCTGATCCGGCCGGATTTCGCGGCCGAGGTGGAACACCTCGTGCGTGGCCGGGGGCTGCCGCCGGGAGCCCTCGGGCTGGAGTTCACCGAACAGACTCTTGGGCTGGCGCACATCGGGGTCCCCCGCCTGTTGGCCCAGTTACGCTCGTTCGGGCCAGCGATCGGCGTTGACGGGTTCGGCACCTGGTATGCTTCGATGTCGACTCTTGATGTCCTGCCGCTGGACATGGTGAAGATCGACGGTCGGTTCCTTCATGCGATGCAACGGGACCTGGAAGGTGAAGCCGTTCTGGCCTCGATCATTACGCTGGCTCACCGACGCCGGCTGATGGTGGCGGCAGAAGGTGTCGACAGCGCCGTCATCGCATCCAGGTTGGCGGCGATGAACTGTGACCGCGGCGCCGGCCGGCTGTTCTGCCCGCCCGTTCCCACCGACGACGCCCGGATGATCGCCCTCGGCCGCGGCCGGCCAGACCGGTGGCAGCAGCGATCGGGTCCATCCGCGGCGTCTTCCCGCCCCACGTCCCGCCACGCCGCCACCGTACCGATGCGCGCCCCCGCCGGTGCCGGCTGAGCACGGATCGACCATCCGGATGCAACCGTGTGTCAGAGAAGGGCAAATATGACGCTTCCCGCCGTTGAGGACACCATCCGCGACCAGTTCTTCGACGCCACCGGCGAGGGACTCGATCTCGTCGATCGAGCGGCCCTACGCCGAGTTCCGGGTCTGACGACCGAACTCGACGACGTCACCGAGGTCGAATACCGCCAGCTCCGGCTGGAACGAGTCGTCCTCATCGGCGTGTGGACCGCCGGGACCGCCACCGACGTCCAGACCTCCATGACCGAGCTCGCGGCACTCGCGACTACGGCGGGCTCGGTCATCCTGGACGCGCTCGTCCAGCGCCGTGACACTCCCGACGCCGCGACCTACGTCGGTTCCGGCAAGGCCCGGGAACTGTGCGAGGTCGTTGCCGCTGTCGGCGCCGACACCGTTGTCTGTGACGGGGAACTGACCCCGGGCCAACTGCGCCAGCTGGAGGATGTCGTAAAGGTCAAGGTCATCGACCGGACCGCGCTGATCCTGGATATTTTTGCCCAGCACGCGACCTCCCGGGAAGGCAAGGCGCAGGTCGAGCTTGCTCAACTGCAGTACATGCTGCCGCGGCTGCGCGGCTGGGGTGAGTCGATGTCACGGTCCGGCGGCGGCATCGGCACCCGGGGGCCCGGTGAAACAAAGATCGAAACCGACCGGCGGCGCCTGCGCGCGCGCATGGCCAAACTCCGCCGGGAACTCGCCGACATGAAGACGGTCCGGGCGACGAAGCGGTCCTCACGGCAACGCAGCAGTGTACCCGCGGTCACGATCGCCGGGTACACCAACGCCGGCAAGTCCTCGCTGCTCAACCGCCTGACCGGCGCGGGCGTGCTCGTCGAGGATGCGCTGTTCGCCACGCTTGATCCAACGGTACGGCGGGCCACGCTCCCGGACGGCCGGATCTTCACCCTCGCGGACACCGTTGGCTTCGTCCGCCATCTGCCGCACCAGATCGTCGAGGCGTTCCGCTCGACCTTGGAGGAGGTCGCGGACGCCGATCTTCTCCTGCACGTGGTCGATGGTTCGCATCCCGATCCGATGTCACAGATTTCGGCTGTCCGCACGGTGATCAACGACGTCGACGCCGGTGACGTCCCCGAGCTGATCGTGGTGAACAAAACCGACCTGGCTGACCCGGAGGTACTGGCTCGGCTACGCCGAGAAATCCCAACCGCGGTCTTCGTGTCGGCCCGCACCGGCGAGGGCCTGACCACCCTGGTGGAGGCGCTGACCGAACATGTACCGCACCCCGCGGTTGACGTGCGTGTGCTGGTGCCCTTCGCCCGCGGGGATCTGGTGTCCCGGGTCTACGCCGACGGCGAGGTCCTCGATCTCGGGCACACAGCGGACGGCACCGTTCTGCGGGCTCGGGTACCGGTCGGCCTCGCCGCCCAGCTCGCCGTGTTCCAGCTCGAACCAGCCTGAAAAACGGATGGGCAAGCCGACCGGTCGAGCTCGATAGCTATACCGCCCGTATAGCTATGCCGCCCGCTGGCCGACGGCCTCGCGCCAGAAATCGATCAGAACCGCCGCGGTAGCCGGTGGATTTTCGGTCGCGGGTGAGTGCGCGGCGTCAGGGATCACTTCGTAGCGGGCGCCGACACGCGCGGCCATGTCCGCCTGCAGATGCGGCGGCCAGGCGTCATCGGCGATGCCGTGCGCAACCAGAACAGGCGCGGCGGCCTCGCGGATCACAGCCGCGAGCTCGCCGACCCGGTCAGGCTCGTCAAGGAGCTGCTCACCCATGACCCGCAGGCCAATGTCGCTGCTGGCGAAGAACCTGCGCTCAAGGAACTCCAAACCACCCGGTGGATAGACGGTGGTGTCCGCGACGCGTACCGCGGCCCACACCGCGTCGCGACCGCTGCGGTCGTAGACGATCCGCATGGCTCGCAACGCGATCCGGCGGGCGCCGACGATGCCAGCGGGGCCCGAGCTGAGCAACACCAGGCTGGCCATGACCGAAGGCCGGTTAATGACCGCGGCACGGGCGACCAGACCGCCAAAGGAATGGCCGAGCAGATGCACCGGCCGGCCGATCTCGTCGACCACGCGCCCTACATCCACAGCCAGTGCCTCGATCATGCAGTCTCGTTCCGGATCAGCGGCCGGCGACTCGTACTGGCCACGCTGGTCGATCGCGATGACATTGAACCCCGCCTGCGCCAGCTCTATCATGATCAGCAGATAGTCCTCCTTGCTCCCGGTGTACCCGGGCAGCAGGACGACCGGTGGATCAGCTGGTGAGCCAGCTCGCAGCGCCGCCAGACCCGCGCAGGTCAAGCGCCGCACTCCTGGTGGCAGTTCCGTCGACGTCAAGAGCATTACTAGCGACTCCCCCATTTCCAGCAGGCGACCATGTACCCCACACCGTAAGGCGCACCAACATACTCAGCGTAAGATATCCATGACCGTTCGTGCGTGTCACTCGGCCTGGAGACAAGACTCGCGCCAGCCAGCACCTGCCACGAGGCACGGCCCGCCGCCATCAGCTCACGGGAGAGAGCGGGCTCGAGCCGCAGCAACGCGGGCGCGTCAGCCGCGGCCAACGCCGCCGCCACCGTGTCGTCATGAGCCGCGGCGCGTTCATCAAAGCCGCCGGGAGCGCCGACCGTCCGCCGCGCGCTGCCGTCCGCCATCACCAGGAACGCGACCCTGGCCGCACGTTGAGCCAACGTGACGCCGATGTTGGCGGCCTCCCGCGGGACGGTCATCGCGCTCACGCCGAATCCGGCCACGTCCCCCTGCCATGCCGTCTGTTCGAGCAGCCAGGCTCCGACCGTCAACGACAACGGCAACGTCGGCCGGTCCGGGCATCGCTGACCAGGTTGGCTCGCCTGTCCCAGCACTACCGAGCGGGCCACCCCGAAACCGGTCAGGGATCCCGACTGGCCGGCCGCATATGCCGCCGTTCGTGGGGCATCGCCGACAACCACGAGAAGGTCCGGGTCCCATGCGACCAGCCGACGAACAGCCTGGATTGCCGGTTCTCGCACAGCTACCGGCTCGCCTCGCGCCACCTCGGGAATGAGCAATGGTGGATGCGGGCAGGTCACCGCCGCGAGCAGCATTACCGGTGGCGCGTGGGCATACCGAGGTCGGTCAGCCGCCGCGTCATCCCGGCCTCCCCAACATCGCTCGGTGTGTGCCGCGCGATCTGCCAGAGGTCACCCGCTCTGGTCCGTCGATGGGTCAGCGGCGGATCGTCCGCCACAAGATGGTGCGGCGCGCCTCTGGTGATCACAGTTTCGATCACATCACCGGGCCGTATCCCTGGGTCCGCGCTGTCGGAAACAGCCGGTGGCCGCAGGTGGACAAGCCGGCCGTCACGGGCGCGGCCGGACCGTCGCCCGGTGGCGGCATCCTTGCGCCCCTCGCCCTCGACGACCAGTACCTCCACCCGCTGGCCGACGAGCATGCGGTTGGCCTCCCAGGAGATCTCCTCCTGCACGGCCACCAGCCGGTCATAGCGGTCCTGAACGACTGCCCGGTCCACCTGGCCGGCCATGGTCGCCGCCGGGGTACCGGCTCGCTGGGAGTACTGGAACGTGAAGGCGCTGGCGAACCGCGCCTCGCGTACCACCTGCAGGGTGTCGGCGAAGTCGGCCTCGGTCTCCCCAGGGAAACCGACAATGATGTCGGTGGTGATCGCGGCGTGGGGCAATGCCGCCCGCACCCGCTCGACGATCCCGAGGAACCGGTCCTGCCGATAGGAACGGCGCATCCGCCGCAGCACCGCGTCCGATCCCGACTGCAACGGCATGTGCAGCTGCGGGCAGACCGCCTCCGTCGCCGCCATCGCCTCGATCACATCGTCGGTGAAGTCGCGTGGATGCGGCGAGGTAAACCGGACCCGTTCCAGGCCATCAACCGTCCCGCAGGCACGCAGCAGTTTCGCGAATGCTCCCGGGTCACCCAGTGACCGGCCATAGGAGTTCACGTTCTGGCCGAGCAGGGTAATCTCCAGAACACCCTCGGCGACCAGGGCGTCGACCTCGGCGAGGATCTCCCCGGGCCGACGGTCAGTCTCCCTGCCCCGCAAGCTCGGCACGATACAGAACGTGCAGGTATTGTCACAGCCAACGCTGATACTTACCCAGGCCGAATGATGGGCTGCCCGCTTGGCGGGAAGTGCGCTGGGAAAGACCTCCAAGGCTTCAGCGATCTCGACCTCGGCCACCGCGTTGTGCCGAGCGCGCTCCAGCAGCACGGGCAGCCGGTGGAGATTATGCGTCCCGAAGACGACGTCCACCCAGGGCGCGCGTTCGGCGATCAGCCCGCGGTCCTTCTGCGCGAGGCAGCCGCCGACGGCGATCTGCATTCCCGGGTGACGCTGCTTGGCCGGGAACATCTGGCCGAGGTTGCCATAGAGCCGGTTGTCTGCGTTCTCCCGCACCGCGCACGTGTTGAAGACCACCAGATCAGGAGTGACGTCAACGCCGGTTTCAGCTGGCACGTAACCAGCGGCCTCAAGCATGCCGGCGATGCGTTCGGAATCATGGACGTTCATCTGACAGCCAAACGTCCGGACCTGATAGCTGCGGGGACTCACGCAGCCAGCCTACGGTGCGCAACCCGGACCTTCCTGGTCCGCCAGCCCCAATGCCGTCGCGGCCCGGGTCAGCGGCGGGGTGCGTGCGCGCAGGACCTCGCCGCCCAGGATGACGAAACACCGCTGCCCCCTCCCATCGATCATGGTAGGGCGGATCAGCGGGCGACCTCAACGGCGCGGGTCTCCCGGACCACGGTGACCCGGATCTGACCGGGGTAGGTCAGCTCGTCCTCGATCTGCTTGGCGACGTCACGAGCCAACATGTGGGCGGCAATGTCATCGACCTGATCCGGGACGACCATCACCCGGACCTCACGACCCGCCTGCATCGCGAACACCCTTTCAACGCCCGGACGCCCAGCGGCGATCTGCTCGATGCGTTCGAGGCGCTTGACGTAGGACTCCAGGCTCTCCCGGCGAGCACCTGGTCGCCCACCGGAAATCTGGTCAGCGGCCTGGGTGAGAACGGCTTCGATCGAACGCGGCTCGACCTCGTTGTGATGCGCTTCGACCGCATGCACCACCTCCTCGTCCTCACCGTAACGGCGGGCGATCTCGGCACCGATGAGGGCATGGCTGCCCTCCACCTCGTGGGTCAGCGCCTTGCCAAGATCGTGCAGCAGCGTTCCCCGCTTGGCCAGAGCTGGTGGCAGCCGCAGCTCAGCTGCCATGATCCCCGCCAGATGGGCGGACTCGACAAGGTGCGCGAGAACGTTTTGGCCATAGCTGGTCCGATACCGTAGGCGTCCGAGCAGGGCGATCAACTCCGGGTGCATCTCCGCGATCCCGGTCTGCATAAGCGCGTCCTCGCCAGCGCGGACGCAGCGAGCCTCAACCTCACGCCTAGCCCTTTGGTACTCCTCCTCAATGCGGTGTGGATGAATACGCCCATCCGAGACCAGGGCCTCCAAGGTGATTTTCCCGACCTCACGCCGCACCGGATCGAAACAGCTCAACAGGACCGCCTCCGGCGTGTCATCGATAATGACATTCACCCCGGTGACCGACTCGAACGAGCGGATGTTGCGTCCCTCGCGGCCGATGATGCGGCCTTTCATCTCGTCGTTGGGCAGGTGCAGCACAGAAACGACCGATTCCGTGGTCGCTTCCGCGGCGACGCGCTGAATCGCCAACGTCACGATTTTCCGAGCCCGGTCCTCGCCCTGCTCACGAGCTTGCGCCTCAATATCGCGGACGAGCACGGCGGCATCTCGACGAGCATCGGCCTCGACAAGTTTGACAAGCTCGGCACGCGCCTGGGTCGCGGTGAGCCGGGCCGCGCTCTCCAGCGTCTGGCGACGCTCCTCCTCCAGATCAACAAGCTCAGCCCGACGCCTGGCGAGATCAATTTCTCGAGCGGCAAGATCACGATCTCGGGTCTCGAGCTCGCGTGCCTGCTCATCAATCACGGCCGCGCGAACCTCCAGGCGCTGTTCGCGCTGGACGAGCCGAGCATCCTGCGCGTGGAGCTCGGATCGCAGCTGCCGCACCTCCGCTTCGGCCTGCGCCCGGAACGTCTCGGCCGACTTGCGGCCTAATTCGCGTGCTTCCGCCTCAACAAGGGAGGCCCGCAACACGGATTCGGCCTCCGCCCGCTCCTGCACCGCCCGTGCCCCCTCCTCAGCCCGGCGTAGCAGCTCGGCGCCATCCCGCTCCGCCTGTTGGGCGTCAAGGAGCCCGGCCGACTCCTCATGATCTGTACCGGGACGATGCGCCGTCAGCGCGCCCGAGCCCAATACCCGAACGAGCAGTACGGCTATGACCACCAAACCCACGAGCAGGCAGGCCCCAAGCACAGCGAGGAGAACACCCATCGGTCCTCCTCCCGCTGCCGGCCATGGCCCGCAACTAGCGGGCCGGAGCGGCGAGGGGCCCACGAAACGGGCCGTTCCGAAACTTCAACCCGTGTCGTTGCGGACAGCCGGGTTGAGCCCAAACGAACGCGACGACGTCCACAGACATCGCGATCCGGGCCAACCACCCTCGTGTGAAGTTGTTTCACGCTATCGGAACCGCGTCACCGCGGGAGCCCTCTCACCTTCGGTGAGAGTAGGTCTGCGGCTCTCGAACGGTCAAGAAATGCTAGTGGTCGCCGCTGGAAGTTGTTCGGGGGGTGCCGGATGACAGACGGATGCATCGTGAGGCGGAGAAGGCCCAGGTAGCGGTGTTCTACCTGGGCCGACGACAACGAGGCGAGGCACCGTCTGGCGCCGGCAGACCCTGGACGAACTTCCAGCGGCGCCCACTAGTCCTCCATGCTCCCCTCCAGTTCCTCCATGACCACCCGCAGCACCAGGTCCGCGGGATAGCCACGACGATCGAGTAACGCGGCCAGACGCCGGGCCCGCACCGGTACGGGCAGGTCGTCCATCGCTGCCAGCCGGCGTCGTACCAGACTCCGCGCGGTGGCCTCCTCGTCGATGCCGTCCACGGCCTGCAGCGCCACCGACGAGATCTCCGGATCCACTCCTCGGCGCCGCAGCTCGTGAGCAAGACCACGCCGACCGAGGCCACGGTTCACCTGGGCAGAGGAAACCAGCATGGCAGCGAACGCCCTGTCGTCCACCAGACCCACCTCGGCCAGGCGGTTCAGCACAACCTCGGCCACTTCTTGATCAATCCTATGACGATCAAGTACGGCGGCCAGTTCCGCGCGGCTTCGCGGACGGGTTTCAAGCTGGCGCAGGCATATCTCCCGCGCCCTGCCCATCGAGTCCGCACCTTCTCCTCGATCACGATCCACAGCCGTCACCACCGACCATGATCTCCCGTCGCCCGAAGATCGACAAAAAGATCAACTCAGAGATCGGCTGACGGCTGATCCGCGTCGATCGACGGCACCAGGCCGAGCGTTTCCTTGATTCGCTTCTCGACCTCATTCGCGATGTCGGGATTATCACGCATGAAAGAACGAGCGTTTTCCTTGCCCTGCCCCAGCTGATCACCATCGTAGGTGTACCAAGCCCCTGACTTGCGGATGATGCCGTGTTCAACCCCCATGTCAATGAGGGAGCCCTCGCGGCTTATACCACCGCCATAGACAATGTCGAACTCAGCCGTCCGAAACGGCGGCGCCATCTTGTTCTTCACAACTTTTACGCGGGTTCGGTTACCCACAGCATCCGTACCGTCCTTCAGGGTCTCGATGCGACGGACATCCAGTCGCACGGACGCATAGAATTTCAGCGCCTTTCCACCCGTAGTCGTCTCGGGCGAACCAAACATGACACCAACCTTCTCGCGGAGCTGGTTGATGAAAACGGCGGTGGTGCCCGAATGCGAAAGAGCACCGGTGAGCTTGCGCAGCGCCTGAGACATCAGCCTGGCCTGAAGGCCGACATGGCTGTCGCCCATCTCACCTTCGATCTCGGCCCTGGGCACGAGAGCGGCCACCGAGTCGATGACGATGATATCGATCGCGCCGGACCGGATGAGCATGTCCGCGATCTCCAGTGCCTGCTCACCGGTATCGGGCTGGGAGACCAGCAGCGCGTCGGTGTTGACCCCGAGCTTGGTCGCGTAGTCGGGGTCGAGCGCGTGCTCGGCGTCGATGAAGGCTGCGATCCCGCCGGCGGCCTGGGCGTTCGCGACCGCATGCAGAGCGACGGTCGTCTTACCAGACGATTCCGGACCGTAGATCTCCACTATGCGTCCTCGTGGCAGCCCGCCGATGCCGAGCGCCACATCCAGCGCGATGGAACCGGTTGGGATGACCTGGATCGGTGGACGGGTTTCGTCACCGAGCCGCATAACCGAGCCCTTGCCGAACTGCTTGTCGATCTGTGCGAGAGCGTTCTCCAACGCCTTCTCACGGTCGAGTCCTGCCATGGGAGTCACTCCAGGCTGAGGTCGTCGAGTCTTGGCCACGTTGGTGACGGTAGGGGGCAGGTCCGACAGTTTCGAGCGCCGGGCCAGATCTGTGGACAACCGAACGGCCGCGGATGACGCGATCATGGCCTTCTCCCGCCGTCAGCGGCCCTGGCGGACCTGGACGCTTGCCATCCAGGATAGCCGAACATTCGTTCGACATCATGGTCAACACGCCGTGCATCCGGTCAACGGTCGTGCGCGGGTAACTCGAACTCGTCGCACACAGCCCGCCAGACATCCTTGACATCATCACCACGGGCGAGGGCATCGTGCACCGTCACCCCGCCGAGTCTGGCGACCACATGGTCGCGGGCAACCGACTCGGCATACCCGGTACCGAACTGTTTGTTCATCCGCGCCCAGAACTCGGTCAGTCGCACGCCTCTCAGTGTGTCGGACCGGCGAGGCAGACTCCGAACACGGCCGCCCCGATCCCGGCTCACGCCGTCCCCAGGACCCGCCCAGAGCTGGTTCACCGCCGCATATGAGTCAGCGCTTGAGATCGCGCATACCCTCAGCGAAGGCACGCAGCGTGGCGGTCTGGCGGTCAAGACTGTCGAGCTGCCCCGGCGTCAGCTGTGTCGACACCGTCGAGGCGAGCAGGTCGCTGGCGGCGGCCAACATGTTGTCCAACGCCCGCACCCCGGCGTTCATCGAGCCCACCAGCTCCGAGACCGTCGATATGATCTCGGCCCGACGATCGACGTCCGTGACCACCCGGGCCGCCGATTCGCACGCAAGAACTCGCTGTGCCCGATTCCGGAGGGTGTCCACCACCGCCGCGGCTGATGCCATCGCCGTGCGGACCGCCTCGGCCGCGGGTCCCGGCGGCGACGCCCGCATGATCGCCGTAAGAGCGGCCATGGCCGCCTCACCACGTTGCATCGGCTCCGCCGCGGCCGATCCAGACAGTCGTGCGCGTGACAGCAGCGGCAGAGCCGGCGGTGGCGACGATGCGGCGAGCTGCGCCTGTCGCCAGGCAAGGCCAGCCCGGGCCAACGCGCCGGCTCCCACCACCAGCCACCCCCAGCTGCCCTCCAGCACCGCCATCGTCGGCGCGGCGATGGCCACCCCGGCCCACAGCCGGGTGGACCGCGTTGCCCGCCGCCGGCGTCGGTCATAAGCGCGAACGAGCCGTTGCTCACCGCGTATCAGGCGCTGGCGTTCGATGTCGGCGCGGAGCCGGTCCGGCAGATAGCTCACGAGCATCCCGTCAGGGCTCCAGTTGGTCCGGCGAAGGCCGGTCCGGCGGCAGTTGGTCCGGCGGCCGTCGGTCCGGAAGCTGGTCCGGCGAGCCCTTGTCGGCGGACAGCTCCGTGCGGATCTCGGTCAGGCGCTTGGACGCCTTCGCGTCCAGCGCCGCCCTGCGGATCTCCAGCATCCGGGCCTCCACGCCCTGGGAGGCGAGCTCGTGACGTCCCAGCGATACCGCGTAGCGCTGCTCGACCTTGTCGCGGACCTGCGCCAGCGTCGGGGTGTCACCTGGCGGAGTCAGCTGGGACATTCCGTCGAGGGCCTTGCTCAGCTGCTCCTGCATGGCGGCATGCTCGATCTGGGTCAGCAGGCGCGCGCGCTCGGCAAGCTGTCCCTGCAACCGCATGGTGTTGTCCTCAACGGCGCGGCGGGCCTGCTCGGCCGAATAGGAAGCCTGCTGGTGGAGGCCTTTGAGCTCCGCCAGGGAACCTTCCGCGGCTACCAGCTGGCTGGCAAAGGCCTGGGCTGTCTGCTCGTAACGATCAGCGGCGACCGCGTCACCACTCGCGTTGGCCTTGTCCGCGAGCATAACGGCCTGACGCGCGGAGTCGGCCAGGTTCTCCACCTCATCGATCTGACGTGCCATCCGCATCTCCAGCTGCCGCTGGTTGCCCACCACCGCGGCGGCCTGGCCTACGAGCGCCTGGTGCTGCCGCTGGGCCTCGGTGATCGCCTGATCGATCTGTACCCGCGGATCGGCCTTCTCGTCCAGCTTCCGGTTCGCCGAAGCCGACAGGTAGCGGTAGAACTTGCGGACGACGTTCGCCATGCACCAATCGTCCCACGCCAACGCTGCGCAGCGAAGCCAAGGCGTGTCTGATCGATCTTCGACCGCGCGGATGGATGATCGCATCGACCAACATCCATCAGACAGGCCCTAGGCGGCGCGCTCCACCACTGCGGTGGATGTACCGCCGCGTGCGGGCATACCCGTCATCGGCGGCATACCCGTCATCGGGACACCAACCCGCGCCGGCCCACCAACGGCGAACTCGGCGAGCTCCAGGTCGTCGCTTACCTCACGGAGCAGGTCGGCGAGACGGACACCGAGCGCGGCACAGATCGCGGCGAGCAGTTCCGAACTCGCCTCCTTCTGCCCGCGCTCGATCTCGGACAGGTATCCGAGCGAGACTCTCGCGGCAGAGGACACCTCACGGAGGGTCCGATGTTGATCTTGACGGCGGCGGCGCAACGCCTCGCCGAGCATGCGTCGGAGCAGGACCATCGTGCCTCCTCCTTCGTCCTCAGGCTGGGCCTTACCGTATACCTGTCGTCCACCGGGATGGCCGGCCGTTGATACGAATGTAACTATGTAAGCAATCCGCGTCCACGATTCATCCCGGCTGGCATGGGTGAACTGCCAGGGTACGCCGAAGAGCGTCCAATGCCTGGACGACCGCGTAAGCACGGTTCCGTGGACGGTCCCCGGGCAGCTGAACGGACCTGGTCAGCGCGCCGGACGGCCCCACCATACCGATGTGCAGCGTCCCGACCGGTTTGCCCTCCAGCTCGGTGGGGCCGGCCACACCGGTCACGGCGAGCCCGTGGGTTGCCCCGAGGAGGTCCCGGACGCCCGCGGCCATCGCCTCGGCCGCCTGCGTCGACACCGCGCCGCTGGTGGCCAGGAGCTCGGCGTCGACGCCGAGCAGCGACGCCTTGGCGTCGGTTGCGTAGGTGACCACGCCTCCCCGGAACACCGCGCTCGCGCCCGGGACGTCCGTGAGCCGCCCCGCAAGCAGACCGCCTGTCAACGACTCGGCAACCGCGAGCGTCTCCCCCCGGTCCGCGAGCAGGCGCAGGACGGTCCCCTCCAACGAGTCGTCGTCGACGCCGTAGAGCGCGATGCCGAGAGCGATCCGCGCCGCCTCCTCGACGGGTTCAATAATCTTGTAGGCTGCGGCCCTGTCGCCGGCACGGGCACTGATCCGGATTCGGGTCTGGCCGTTGCTGGCGAGAAAAGCGATCGTGGGGTTGCCGATCGGGGCGAGCCGGTCGATCTCCCCGGCGAGGGCCTGGGCAACAACCGACTCCCAGACGCCGGCTGTCCGCAGCACCCGATGTACCACAACCGCGGGTTCCCCGGCCCGGCGAAGCAGGTCCGGCAGGACCGACTCGGTGAACATCGGGTACATCTCGTGCGGAACGCCGGGCATCGCGTAGACCACACCATCCATGATCTTCATACGAATGCCGGGCGCCGTGCCCACCTCGTTGGGTAACGGCTCCGCGCCCTCGGGCACGTCCGCCTGCCGGTAGTTCATCTCCGGCGCCTGGCTGCCGGCGGCGGGGCCCTCCCGGGCAAGCGCCCGGAAGCGCCGGCGCAGCATCGCCTCCAGAAAGGCGTCCCGACGCAGGCCCACCCCGGCCGCTCGGGCGATTCCCTCCCGGGTCAGATCGTCCTGAGTCGGCCCCAGCCCACCGGTCAGGATGACGGCGTCCGCACGGCCAAGACCCTCGGTGATCCTGGTCGCGATCATCTCGACATCGTCACCCACCACTGTGGACATCCTCAGCAGCGCGCCCACATCGGCGAGCTGCCGCCCCAGCCAGGCCGCGTTGCCGTTGACAATGTCCCCAAAGAGCAGTTCGTCCCCCACGGCCAGCAGTTCAACCCGCATCGCTGTCCTCCAGTACCTCGTCGGTGAGCCGCGCCGGCCGCCGCCGCAAGGCCAGTGCCCGGCCCACATAGTCCAGACCCGTGACGACCGCGACAAGCACGCCGAGAGCCAGCATGACCGCCCGGACCGAAGCACCCGCGCCTGCCAGCGGCAGCACATAAAGACCGATCGCGCAGTTAAGCAACAGAGTCTTCAGTTTGCCACCGCGGCTGGCCGCTATCACACCACGCCTGATCACCCACAGCCGCAGCAGCGTCACGCCGATCTCCCGGACCGCGACCACGGCGGTCACCAGCCACGGCAGCTCGCCCAGCAGCGAGAGGGACACCAGCGCGGCACCGGTGAGCGCCTTGTCCGCGATCGGGTCAAGGATGATCCCGAAATCGGTGACAATGCTCCGGCTTCGGGCGACGTACCCGTCGACCTGGTCGGTGACCGCCGCGATCGCGTACGCGGCAAAGGCGGCCACCCGCCAGCCGGCGACGTGACCACCAGCGGCGAACATCAACAGCACGAAGACCGGAACGAGCGCAAGCCGCACGACGGTCAACGCGTTGGCCAGGTTCATCCGGCTGACAGCGGCACCCGGCTCAGGTGCGCTCACCCTGACACGGCATCAACGACGTCGACGAAATCAGTGATCAGATCAACGCCCTCCGTCGCCACCACCTTGGCACTCACCAGATCCCCCACTCGAAGGTCCCGGAGCGGCCCGGCCGGCAGCGCGACAGTGCATGCTCCGTCGACCTCGGGCTGCTGGTGAGCGGCCCGCCCGTGGGCCACTCCATCGGCGACCTCTTCTACCAGAATGTCGACGACCGAGGAGATCCGCCGCTCGGCCCGGTCGGCGGTCAGCTGCTCCACCAGGTCGGTGACGCGTTGCTGACGCCGGCGCACGGTAGCTGGGGCGACCTTGTCAGGCAGGTTGGCCGCCTCGGTTCCGTCCTCGTCGGAATAGCCGAAGACCCCGACCGCGTCGAGGTCCGCGTCGACGAGGAAACGCTCGAGGATCGTCACGTCCGCCCGGGTCTCGCCGGGGAAACCGAGGATCACGTTCGAACGCGCCCCGAGTTCCGGGGCGAATGCGCGGGCCCGCGCCAACAGGTCGCTGAAGGCGTCCGCACCGCCGAAACGGCGCATCCGCCGCAGCACCGAGGGGCTCGCGTGCTGAAACGACAGATCGAGATAGGGAGCGACCCCCGGTGTCGTCAGCATCGTCTCCAGCAGCGACGGACGTATCTCCGCCGGCTGAAGATAGACAGCGCGGACCCGCACGACGCCGTCGATCGCGGCCAGTTGGGGAAGCAGCTTCTCCAACGCCCGCAGATCCCCCAGATCCTTCCCGTAGGACGTCGAGTTCTCACTGACCAGGACGAGTTCCCGCACACCCTGACCGGCCAGCCACTCGGCCTCGGCCAGCACCTCCTGCGGGAGACGGGAGACATGCGAGCCACGAAACGCCGGGATCGCGCAGAACGCACAGCGCCGATCACATCCGCTGGAGATCTTCAACGGAGCGACCGGGCCACCGGCCAGCCGGTGCCGCGGAACCGCTGAGGCCGATCCCGGCGCCGGCGATCGACGATCGGCCTGCCGCCGGTCCACCGGAGTGATCGGGAGCAGGGTCCGCCGGTCCCGCGGGATGTGTGCGCTCGGCGTCTCACCAAGCAGCACCGCGTCCAAGTGCGCGCCCAGCGCCGGATAGGCATCGAATCCCAGGACGGCGTCCGCCTCCGGAAGGCTCTTGGCCAGCTCCCGGCCGTAGCGCTCGGCCAGACAGCCCACGGCGACCACCGCACGCGGGCCGTCGGCGCTATCACGCAGGTCGGCGGCGGCGAGCACGGTGTCGATCGAATCCTTTTTGGCAGCCTCGACAAAACCACAGGTGTTGACAACCACCGCATCGGCTCCGGCCGGATCGTCGACCACGCTCCAGCCATCGGCGCCGAGCCGCGCCGCAAGTTCCTCGGAGTCCACATCGTTACGGGAACATCCCAAAGTGATCAGAGCGACGCGACGGGCGGGGCGATCGGGCACGATGTCAGGCTACCGGGACATCGGATTACCAACAGTGCAGTCTCCCGAAGCGCCGATGCCAAGACGGACGGTGACAACCTGGCCGGGGCCCCCGCTGGGCCCCAGATTCCGGCCGTTGCATGACACGTCGACCGCTCCCGCGTTGCCCATTTTGATCTCCATGGAACGGGCTGCCGTGACCGTCCGGCTGTCACCGGGTTGCAGGATCTGTTGCAGCAGCACCCGCGCGCTCTCGTCTCGCACCTCCAGCCAGCTCGGATCACCGCGCACCGCCACGAGAACGCTCACCCCGGCCGCGGGAGCCGTCGGCGGCCGGGTGGAAACGGCCGGTTGGGCCGGCATGGTCCCAGCCGGCAACGATGGTGTGACAGTGGTGGTTGCCGCGCCCGGAACGACATCGGTGGAACGTCCGGACCCGCTCGGAGCCAGCAGAATGGCCAAACCGACCAGCAGACAAACCGAGAGCAGCGAGATAACCGTCGCCGGCCCTCGGCGGAAGCCCTGGCGGCCAGGCCCGCCCTTGGTGGTCAGTGGATCGAACCCCCGAGGCGGAAGCACCGGCCCCTCGGGCGGCCGGCCGTGGGTCTGATCATATTCGGCGATCAATGGTTCCGGATCAAGCATCAGTATGCGGGCAATGCTCCGAATATGACCGCGCGCATACACCGGACCACCACATCCGGTGAAGTCCTCGTTCTCCATTTGCTGGATCAGCGTCACGCGGATACGGGTCCCGGCGCTGACCTCGGCAACGGACATGCCCCGTTCGCCACGCGCCGCGGCAAGCGCCGCGCCCACGCCAGCACCGGACCGCATGGCCAACCTCCGCACCGGTCAGATCGGCAGTAGAGCCGAGTCTACGGTCGACAGCCGACAGCCGACAGCCGATCCAGAACGCTCAGCGCGACCGGCAGCAGGGGACGCGGCGTCGCGGGGCCGGGGCACGCACCCCAGCCCCACTCCTTGGTCCACACCTCCTGTTACCGGGCGCTCGTACTATCCATTACGCAACGTTGTCAGCAAACCCTCGAGTTCGTCGGGCACAACCAACACATCCCGAGCCTTCGAGCCCTCGCTGGGCCCGACGATTCCGCGGCTCTCCATGAGGTCCATCAACCGGCCCGCCTTGGCGAAGCCCACCCGCAGCTTGCGCTGGAGCATCGACGTCGACCCGAACTGGGTGGACACCACCAGCTCGACAGCCTGAAGGAACAGCTGAAGGTCGTCGCCGATGTCCTCGTCGACCTCCTTCTTGGACTCAGCACCGCCGGCAAACACGTCCGCGCGAAACGCCGGGGCCGCCTGTTCCTTGGTATGAGCGACGATTGCCGCTATCTCCTCCTCGGAAACAAACGCGCCCTGGATGCGAGCCGGTTTGCCAGCACCCATCGGCAGGAACAGCGCGTCACCAAGTCCAACCAGCTTCTCGGCACCGGCCTGATCGAGGATGACCCGGCTGTCCGCCAGCGACGAGGTTGCGAACGCCAACCGCGACGGCACGTTCGCCTTGATCAGCCCAGTCACCACGTCCACCGACGGGCGCTGCGTCGCCAGCACCAGGTGGATCCCGACCGCCCGCGCCATCGCCGTGATCCGGCAGATCGCGTCCTCCACATCCCGTGGGGCCACCATCATGAGGTCGGCGAGCTCATCGACGATCGTCAGGATGTACGGATACGGGACGTACACTCGCTCCGAGCCCGGCGGCGCCACGATCTCCCCAGACCTGACCTTGCGGTTGAAGTCGTCGACGTGCCGAACCCCGCAGGACGCGAGATCCTCGTACCGGTTCTCCATCTCCTTGACAACCCAGGCGAGCGCGTCCGCGGCCTTCTTCGGGCTCGTGATGATCGGCGTAATCAGATGCGGGATCCCCTGGTAGCTGGTCAGTTCGACCCGTTTCGGGTCGACCAGCACCAACCGCACCTGATCGGGAGTGGCCCGCGCCAGCACACTTGTGATCAGCGTGTTGATACAGGTCGACTTGCCGGCACCGGTCGCGCCCGCGATGAGGATGTGGGGCATCTTCGCCAGGTTCGCGACGACATACCCGCCCTCGATGTCCTTGCCGAGGCCCACCAACAGCGGATGCGGGTTGCCGGTCGCCTCGTCGCTGCGCAGGACGTCACCGAGTGAGACCAGTTCCCTGTCCGTGTTGGGAATCTCGATGCCGACCGCGCTCTTGCCCGGGATCGGGCTGATGATCCGGACATCCGGGCTCTTCACGGCGTACGCGATGTTCTTGGTCAGCTGGATGATCCGCTCCACCTTCACCGCGGCGCCGAGTTCCACCTCGTAACGGGTCACGGTCGGCCCCCGGGTGAAGCCCGTCACCCGGGCGTCCACCCGGAACTGGGAAAACACATCCGTCAGCGACGCGATCACAGTGTCCGTCGCGGCCGATCGCACCTTCGGCGGTGTTCCCTGTTGCAGCAGGGCCGGCGATGGCAGCGTGTAGTTACCTTCTGTAGTGGCATCCGCCGTGGGCGCCACGAAGTGCTTCACCGCGGCTGGGTCGGGCAGCGGAGCCGGCACCGATCCGCTGTCCCGCACCTTCGGTGCCCTGCGTGTGGTGCCCGTCGCGGGCACCGGATCGTCAGGCACCGCATGGGCTGTCGGCGCGTCGATGTCGAAGACGTCCGGGTCGGGCGCTTCTCGGGCGCGGCGCCCGCGGTTCGTCCGGCGTCCCGCCTCGACTGGGGCCTCCCCAGCCGAGGCGACCCCCAGCAGATCGTCCACAAGCTGCCGTCCCGCGACAGGCGCCGCCCGGCCCCCGCCCGAGCGGTCATCGCGTTCGGCATCCGCGGGCGCATCGTCGATGAGGAGGGTGTCCCACAGCTCCCGCAGCCGGTCAGGGACCGCACGGATCGGCGTCTTTGTGATCACAAGAACGCCGAACAGGCTGAGCAGAAGCAGCAGCGGAGCCGCCAGGTAGGCGGTCACCGCACCAGCCAGTGGAGAGCTGGCGAGGAACCCCGCGAGCCCGCCCGCCCGTCCCATGGCGTTGTCAGCGGCGGCGAAGTCCGGAACTCCGCGCGCCAGGTGCACGATTCCCAACGCGCCCA
Source organism: Protofrankia sp. Cj5 (assembly GCF_917627405.1). Classification (NCBI taxonomy): domain Bacteria; kingdom Bacillati; phylum Actinomycetota; class Actinomycetes; order Frankiales; family Frankiaceae; genus Protofrankia; species Protofrankia sp. Cj5. The sequence goes on along the minus strand of NZ_CAKJTO010000045.1, from coordinate 20,605 downwards.
GTGCGAGCGCGGCCCAACCGATCAGCACTCGGCCTCGGCTGTCCGGATCGCTGGGACTGCGGACAAGCCGCCAGGTCGCGCCCAGGCCGAACAACGGCAGCGGCACCGCGCCCACACCAACCAGAAAGTGCAGCACCGCGGAGATGGCCCGGCCGACCGGCCCGGCCGCGTGAAACCAGACCGCCGCCGCCGTGAGGACAGTGGCACCAAGCGTGGCAAGCGCCGCGCCATCCCGCTGTTGGGCTTTGTCGATACGCAGGTCGCGGGCACCACGGCCGCTCCTGCGCACCAGGCTGCCCAGAAACGCGGCCGCGGTGAGCCAGAGACGCGCCGTCAACCTGATCGCTTTTTGGACGATCAGCAGTGTGAAGGGCCTCCCAGGCGTGCGTGGCGGCGCCTTCGCGGGAGCTTTCTTTTTTCCGCTCGGCTTTCCGTTCGACCGGGATTTCGCTGGCGGACGCCGCGCGGGCGCGGCGCGGGGGACCGCTGTCCTGCTCTGGGCACGCGCGCGCGTGCCACCTGCCCGCGTGGCCACCCGACGACGGTACCGGTCTGTGGGCATGACATCGGGCAACCACGACCTTCCGGGCGCGTCGCCCCCGGCCGGATCAGACCTCGACAACAACCGGAATGATCATCGGGCGACGTCGGTACGTGTCGCTGACCCAACGCCCGACGGTGCGGCGCACCAGCTGTTGGAGCACACCGACATCGACCGTTCCCGACCGCATCGCTTCCGCCAACGCGTCTGTGACCAGCCCGCGAACCTGCTCGAAGGCTTCACGAGTGTCGGAAAAGCCCCGAGCCGACAGCTCCGGGCCACCCACGACCTTCCCGGACGCCGCGTCGACCACGACCATGATCGTGATAAACCCCTCTTCGCCCAGGATGCGGCGGTCTTTCAGGCTTGGCTCACCAACGTCGCCAACCGCGAGCCCGTCAACGTAGACATAGCCACACGGAACCACGCCGGTGATGTTCGCCTGCCCGTCAACAAGATCAACAACCATGCCGTCATCAGCCAGCACCACCCTGTCCGCGGGTACTCCGGTGGCCTCCGCGAGCGCACCGTGTGCCCGCAGATGCCGCCATTCGCCGTGCACCGGCATCATGTTGGACGGTCGGGTCGCGTTGAGGACGTAGAGCAGCTCACCGGCGGGAGCGTGGCCGGAGGTGTGCACCTTCGCCACCCCCTTGTGGACGACCTTGGCACCCCAGCGGGCCAAACCATTGATCACCCGGTAGACCGCGTTCTCGTTGCCGGGGATCAGGCTGGACGCGAGCACCACTGTGTCGCCAGCCTGGATCTGAATGGCGTGGTCGCGGTTGGCCATCCGGGACAGAGCCGACAACGGCTCGCCCTGCGACCCGGTCGAGATCAGACAGATGTTGCGGTCCGGCAACGCACCGACGTCCCGCAGATCGATCACAAGACCGGCCGGCACCCGCAGCAGCCCGAGATCACGAGCTACCCCCATGTTACGAACCATCGACCGCCCGACAAAGCACACCGAGCGGCCATGGGCCTCCGCCGCGTCGAGAACCTGCTGGACCCGGTGTACGTGGCTGGCAAAGCAGGCGACGATGATCCGCTTCTTGGCATCCCGGAACACACCGTCGAGCACCGGCGCAATCTCCCGCTCGGAGGTCACGAAGCCCGGCACCTCGGCGTTGGTGGAGTCGGACAGGAGCAGGTCAACGCCTTCCCGGCCAAGCCGCGCGAAACCACCGAGATCGGTCAGCCGGCCGTCAAGGGGCAGCTGGTCCATCTTGAAGTCGCCGGTGTGCAGCACCAGGCCGGCCGGCGTGCGGATGGCGACCGCCAACGCGTCCGGAATGGAGTGGTTGACCGCGAAGAACTCACAGGTGAACGGGCCGAAGCCGCGGACCTGCTCCTCCCGGACCTCGATCATGGTCGGGCTGATGCGGTGCTCGGCGAGCTTGGCCGCGGTCAGCGCAAGGGTGAGCCGGGAACCCACCAGCGGAATGTCGCCGCGTTCGCGCAGCAGGTAGGGCACGGCACCGATGTGATCCTCATGGGCGTGGGTGAGGACAACCGCGTCAATCGCGTCGAGCCTGTCCCGGATGGCGGTGAAGTCAGGCAGGATCAGATCCACACCAGGCTGGTCCGTCTCGGGGAACAGGACCCCACAGTCGACGACGAGCAGCCGGCCATCGAACTCGAACACGGTCATATTGCGGCCGATTTCGCCCAGCCCCCCGAGCGCGACGATGCGCAGACCGTCAGCGGGCAGCGGCGGCGGTGTTCCCAGCCCGGGATGGGGATGGCTCACGCGGACCCCACCGTCGCGTTCACGTCCACGCAAAGGTCAACCCCGGCCGCGGCGAGGTCGACGCGCAATCGCTCGCGTTCGTCGTCGGTCGCGTCCACCAGGGGCAGGCGGACACCTCCGGCGGGCAGTCCAGCCATGTTGAGAGCAGCCTTCGTCATGATCACACCTTGGTTCCTGAATAGGCCCTCGTACGCCGGAAGCAGACCCATGTGCAAAGAACGAGCACGGACAGCGTCACCTGCGTCGAAAGCGTTGATCATCGCGTGGATCCGGCTGGCGGCGACATGCCCGACGACACTCACCACCCCGACGGCACCCACCGACAACAACGGGAGGGTGAGCATCTCCGTCCCGGAGTAGTACGCAAGACCCGTACGGGCAAGGACCCACGACGACGCCTCAAGATCGTCCTTAGCGTCCTTGACCGCCACGATCCGCGGATGCTCGGCGAGCCGTACCAGCGTATCCGTTGCCACCGATACACCGGTACGGCCAGGTATGTCGTAAATCATCACAGGCAGCCCGGTAGTGTCCGCGACAGCCCGGAAATGCGCATACAGCCCGCTCTGCGGAGGCTTGTTGTAGTAAGGGCTCACCACCAGCAGCCCGTGCGCACCGGCTTTCTCCGCCGTACTGGCCAGCTCCACCGTGTGCCGGGTGTCATTGGTGCCCACCCCGGCGATTACCGCGGCACGGGCACCAACTGCCGCGACCACCGCCCGCAACAACTCTTTCTTTTCCCAGTCAGATGTGGTAGGCGCTTCCCCGGTGGTGCCATTGACGACGAGAGCGTCATTGCCGGCGTCCACCAGATGGTTCGCGAGCACGGCGGCACCATCAAGATCAAGCTTGCCACCCGCGGTGAACGGAGTAATCATTGCGGTGATCATGCGGCCGAAGGGCGCTCGGGGCAACACTGACATGTCGGTCACCTTAGGGCGTGTTTCGAAAGTCATCTGTCCGGCTCGCTACGTCCAAGCGGCCCTTGGCCGCGTTCTCGGCCGTACCGGTACGACTCATCCGGTATCGGTACGGCCCGCGGCCCTGCCAGCAACCACCTGGACGCGGCTCCCTGGCCGAACGACGACTTCTGAAACACGCCGTAGAGCGACCGGCAACAGGGGACGCGGGGCCGCGGAGCTGGAGCACGCGCCTCACCGCATCGCTGTCCATCCATCGCCGCGCGACGCACGGGCACCCCGGCTCGTCGGTCGCCACCCACCACCTCCGGTGGCTCCCTCCGCCGCCTTCCGATGCACGCACCCCAACCCCACTCCTTGATCCACACCCCTGTTGCCGGACGCTCGTAGTGCCCTGTCAGGCAACGTCCGTCTGAGGAACTTCGACGATAGGACTACGCCAAGTCGTCGGCATCCCGATGATGGCGGCGGCGCGATAATGACGGGCCAGCCGCTGGCAGGCCCTCGGGCGGGCGCAGCATGTTGCGATCTAGCCTGGTCCACAACTCGATCCGGCCGAGCCGGACAAGGCCGCGCAGACCACCAGCACGCCAGGAGTCAACACCCACACCCTGACCGTAGTTCTTCGGCATGCCAACCATCCCGTCCTGGTGTCGACGATCAGTTTACCCTCTCGGCCGCTACGCGGTGGTGTGCCAGCCAAACGCGGCCCGCGCGCCAGCCGTGACCGCCAAGGCCACCAACAGGACGAGCAGCGCGAGCTTGAAAGGCTCGAGCACCCACGCCGCCAGACTGCTGCGCTCCCGGGTCAGCAGCAGAGAGGCCGCAAACGACGACGGTACCGCCACTACAGCCACCGCATTGGTATCCAGGCGGAAGGGCAGCACGGACAGCCCCACCGTGAGGATCATCAAAATCAGGATTGCCAGGTTCACCCTCGAGACGTCGCGCGAGACGCTGAGCCCCACAAGCAGCTTCGCGCGCGCCGGACGGCGTGCGTCGGTGGTGTAGTACGCGTACACCTCACGGTTCCGCTGAAGGTCTTCTACGAACATACGTTCGACAGGCTGATTGTACAAGTCAATCACGGCCGAATGACGGATCTCAATGCTCGTGTCATCGGTCCCCACGCTGACGTGGTAGCTTCCCGGACCGCCCGGATCAAGATCTACCAATGCGACCGGGTTGACAAGCCAGTTCCATAATGATTGATCACCACCGCGCAACGGGCTCCACCGGTCCAGGAGCGTCCGCCGCTCCTCCTGCATCTTGATCAGAGCGGGCCGATACGGATCAAGCGTCACCGCCGCAAGCGCCTCCCAGCGCCGGCCGTACTCGGCAACCGTCGACAGCACCGGGACGGCCGCGGCGCCGGCGGCGCGCAACACGTGGATCCAGGCGACGAAATCGTGCAGGTACGACTCGATGCCGGCCACGTCGATGTCGCCGGGCACACGAAGATCACGACGTAGCTCCCCCGCGGCCAGCAGCAGATTGTCAGCGCTGCTCAGCAGATCGGGCGGTTCAGCCAACGCCTCGCACAAGATGACCTCGGCGGCCTCGACGATGGCGGCCCACGACCGCACCGTCGCCTCCGAGACGCCCAGCTCCGCCTCCTTGTTGAGATACTCGCATACCGCCCGCGTGCTGAGTGACACTCCGCGTCTGGGCACAAGTCCTGGATGGTTACCGCTGAATCGGCCCGGCCGGAACCGGGAGATCGCGTCGATGACGAAACGCGACGATTCCGACGGCGGATGACCAATACGCTCCGCCAGCCGGTAAATGAGATTACCCTGAGTCGTTATACTTGCCGGATAGGGCATCAGGTGGGCGTCCGAGCCGCCCGGCCCGAGCAGATTGAACGCGACCAGCGCCCGTTTCGGCATCGTCGAGATCGGCAGCAACAGCGAAACCTCGTCAGGTAACCGGCCGCCGGTACGGGTGAGCAAGCCGCGCGGACCGGCGACAGCGGTCAGCAGCGGGTCCAGCGGACCCCAGTTGACCGACCGCTGCAGCAGACAGCGGTTCGCGCTCAGGATGGTGAACTGATCCACCACCCGGCGCCGGAGACCCGCGTACTCCACGGGCGGGGCCAGCAGGGTCGCGGTGATCTCATCGATATCAGCGAGATCAATAAAAGTCGCGGTCTCACGATCGTCACGGCGGGTCCACTGTCGCCAACGCCCAGCATTGCCCTGGCCAGGGTTACCCGGTCCGGCGGGCGGCGATGTAGCCACGGCGAGTGACAATACCCGAACCGCTCAGACCGGCATGAAAGTGCCGGTCATCGTTGTGTTTCGTCAACGTCGCCGCATGGCGAGGCACTCGCGGACGCCGCGAGCGATCTCCAGGTCCTCGCGTGCCTCGACGACCAGTGTCCGGACTCGCGAACCCGTAGCGGTGATGTCGGCCTCGGCCGTGCCGGAAGCAGGCTCGGTGCCACGGTCGGTGCCCCAGGCGGTGCCGTCGTGGCCAGCGCCGGTGTGGGCCGCGTTGCGCTCGGGGTCAACAGCCACGCCGAGAAAACCGAGCCCCGCCACTGCGCCGGCACGCACCACCGCGGAACGCTCCCCCACCCCGCCGGTGAACAGCAGCGTGTCGAGCCCGCCGAGAGCCGCGGCCATCCCCGCGATCTGCGCGCGCAGGCGGTGCAGGTAGACCGCGAGAGCCAGCGAGGCGTCGGGGTCACCGGCAGCGGCGCGGTCGACGACCGTACGCATGTCCCCGGTGCCGGCAAGCGCGGACAGACCCGACCGATGGAACAGGGCGTCGGTCAGGTCATCCACGGACATGCCGGCCGATGTCTGCAGCCACAGCAGCAGGCCCGGGTCGACGGCGCCGGAACGAGTGGACATCACCAGACCGTCCAGCGGGGTAAACCCCATGGTCGTGTCGACGCAGGCACCATCGCGCACCGCGGCCAGCGACGCTCCCGATCCCAGGTGACAGGTGACCACCCGGCTGCCCCGGGCCAGCACCGCGGCCCGCTGGGACGCATAGGCGTGGGACAAGCCGTGGAAACCGTAGCGACGCACACCGAGCTGCTCGCGCCAGTACGCCGGCACCGCGTAGGTAGCCGCGGCCGGCGGCATCCGAGCGTGGAACGCGGTATCGAAGCAGGCGACCTGAACGACGTCCGGCAGTGCCGATCGCACCATGGCGAGCGTGGCCAGAGCCGCCGGCTGGTGCAGTGGTGCCAGTACGGTCAGCGCGCGCAGCTCCTCCGCCACCGGGTCGGTGACGACGACCGGATCGACGAACGCCGTGCCGCCGTGCACGATCCGGTGCCCGACCGCGCCGGGTACGCCGGACGCACCGAGACGGGCCAGGCCACCGATGGCGGCGCGGACCCCGGCCGGCTCCGGCTGGCCCGCCCGCACGTCGAGATCAACCGATGCCAGCACGCTGTCATCAGGCCCGAGCAGCCGAAGCTTCAGGCTGGACGACCCCGCGTTGACCACCAGGATGTTCAGGAACTCCCCAGGGGCATGGTCATGCATCATCCTCCCCCGCGAGCGAGCTGACGGCGATCTCCGTTCCATCATCCAGGCTGGTCACCTGGAAGTCACCGAAAACATTCGGGGCGACCCGCTGAAGCTCACGCAGCGCGGCAATGGCCAGCGCCCGGATTTCGACGTCGGCCGCCTCGCTCGCCCGCATGGCGATGAAGTGCCGCCACGCCCGGTAGTTCCCGGTCACCACGATCCGGGTCTCGGCGGCGTTGGGCAGAACGCTGCGAGCGGCCTGTCTGGCCTGCTTGCGCCGGGACGTCGGTACCGCCACGTCGGCGAAGTGCTTCTCCAGCCCGCTGAGGAGCCTTTCGTAGGCGTCCAGGGCGGTGGCGGTGGCCTCCGTGAACAGCTCGTGCAACCGAGGATCGTCGGCGATGACGCCGGGCTCGACCACCGCGGCACCGCGCGCTGGAACATAACGCTGGGACAGCTGGCTGTAGGAGAAGTGCCGGTGCCGGACCAGCTCGTGGGTGAGGCTGCGGGAAACCCCGGTGACGTACATGGTCACCGTGGCGTGCTCCAGCACGGACAGATGTCCGACATCGAGGATGTGCCGCAGATAGCCAGCGTTCGTGGCAGTGGCCGGATTCGGCTTCGACCAGCTCTGGTAGCAGGCTCGGCCGGCGAACTCCGCCAAGGCCTGGCCACCGTCCGTATCGGTGGTCCAGTGGACGTCGGCCGGTGGGGTGAACTGCGTCTCGGCGATAACCTGCACGCGCATGCCCCTACGGTAACCCGGCGTCTTCCGCCCGAAAGAGGGAGCATCGGCACCGACCCGTGCTCTCGGTGACAGCAACGCACCGAACGGCCGGCGAGGCGGGCCGACCGTGGTAGACCAGGATGGACGGTCATCCCCCAGTCGATCGTCCCTGGCGGTCGGGGGTCTTCCGCCCCCCGTCAACCCCCGGCCGCCCATAGGCACACGGACAACGGCAAGGCCTCGCACGCGCTGGCCGGTCAGCTCTCCCGGCGGCGCAGCCTCGCCACCGCGTCGCGTTCCCGGGCGACGTCGGCCTGGCTCAGCGCCGCGTTGGTCTCCACCCGCACGGTGAGGCGACGGTCGGCCAAGCCTTCGTGCAACGCGGTCATCTCCAGAATACCGTCGAAGCCCATCCGGAAAATAATCTCGATGGGCGTGCCGGCCGGGAAACCCGGCGGAATCCCGGTGATATCCGCCTGCGCGATAATCTTCATATCCTCGACGCGGGCCGGCTCGGCACCGCCGCGCTGTTCCACCAGTTGCAGAGTGATAACGTCCTGATCGTCGCGGACAGTGCCGAAACCACGCCGGACCATCACGGGAAGCCGGTCATTGCGATGGACGAGGAACACCGCTGAACGTTCACCGAAACGGTCGAGCACGAGCACTCCGAAACCGCGGGATACGACGTTGACCACCTGGACCTCGACGGTGCGGCGAACCCGTTCGGCGGTGAGCCCGAAAGCCGCCGCGAGACGTCTGCAGGCGGCGGCCAGGTCCGCGGGCGCGGCGGTGTCCGATGTCGCGCCGTCAGTGAGCTGCCCCCGCGACACCAGGTCCGCGAGGACCAGCCGCTCGATGGCCTTCTTCTCCCCATAGAGAGCCGCGCCCTTGGCCACCGCGAGGTCAGGGTCACCCAGCTCGACCGGCACGCCGAGCTCCGCCCTGAGCCTGCGGGCCACCGCTGGCATCCAGGCGGAGCCCCCCGCCAGCAGCACCCGGTCGAGGCGGGTGACGCCGCGAGCCCTGGCCGCGGTCAGCACCGAGCGGGTAATGATCATAGTCCGCTCCAGCAGCCCGGCCGTCAGCCGTTCGAGATCATCCCGGGACACCACCGTCTTCAATACGCGGCCGTCGTGTTCGACCCCGACCGTCGTCTCCATCCGGTCGGTCAGGTCGCGTTTGGCCTGTTCAGCGGCCAGCAGCAGCGCCTGGGCCGCCACGGCGTCGGCCAGCGGGTCCGTGGCGTCCGGATGCGCGTCAAGGAACTGTCTGGCCAGGTAGCGGGCGAGCTGCTCGTCCCACTCGGAGCCGCCGAGCCGCTGGTCGCCGTCAATGGCAACCACCGAGATCCGACGGTCGGCAAGCTCGACGACGGTCGCGTCGAACGTCGCGCCGCCGAGGTCGTAGACGAGCGCCACCTCCTCCTGCGCCGTTGTGCCGGCGAAGGTCGCCGCCGCGTCGAAACGGGCGAAACCGTAGGCCAGCGCTGCCGCGATCGGTTCGTTGATGACGTCAACGACCGACAGGCCCGCGTACTGCCCAGCGAGCACGGTGGCCCGGCGTTCCTCGTCGCCGAAGTACGCCGGCACGGCGATGACCGCGGCGTGGACCTGCTCTCCACCGGCAAAAGCCGCCTCGCTGACGAGCGCCCGCAGGACAAGGCCGCTCACCGCGGACGCGGACCACGCCCGCCCGGACGTCACAAACCGCCAGTCGTGATCGCCCATTCGGCCTTTGACCAGCGCACAGACGTCATCGGCGCGGGCGCGGGCAAGGCGGCGGGCCGGTTCACCAGTGACGTAGTCGTCCGGTCCGACGAAGAGCACGACGCTTGGCATCGCGGTCACACCGCCGGAGAGCGCAATCACCTCAGGATCGCCTGAAGCGTTCATCCGGGCGACGCAGCTGTAGGTGGCACCAAGATCAATTCCGTAGACGACGGCCGCGCTCATCCCCGAAACGTATCGAGATCACACAGTGGACTGGATGCGTTCCAGCGCGATTGCGTGGCGCATCGCACGGCGTCCCCGACGGGTGTCGCCGGCATCGCCGTAGGCGACCGCGAGTCGATACCAGGCCTGCCAGTCCCGTGGCCGCGCCTCGACATCGGCACGGCGGCGGTTGAAGACCTCGTCGGCCGCGGTCCGGTCGATCCGGCCAGACGGACGCCGCGGCAACGGTGCCGGTGGGCCATCCGGCCAATGATCATCAAGCAGATGGCGTCCCAACCGCCCAGCCGCCCGCCCGAACTGCAGTTCCCGGACAACGACGGCCACCCCGACGACAGGCAGCAGCAGCACGCCGACGCCGAGCCCACGGGCGATCCAGCCGCTCTGGGTGAGCAACTGAACGCCTCGCCATCCGATCAGCCCAAGGTAGAAGACAACCGCCACGAGCAGAACACCGACAGTTACCCGGGCTTTCACAGTTCGAGCAGGGCCGCCAAGCCCACAGTCAGGCCGGGACGCCCTGGAGTCCGGCGCACGCCGAGCAGCACACCTGGCATGAACGAGGTCCGATCGAATGAGTCATGACGCAGGGTCAAGGTCTCCGCGACACCACCGAGCAGCACTTCCTGATGGGCGACAAGACCGGAAAGCCGAACGCTGTGCACGGGAATCCCGCTGACCCGGGTGCCGCGGGCGCCATCACGTGCCGACTCCGTGGCATCGGGGGCCGGGCTGGCCCCGGCCCGCGCCCGCGCACGCGCGACCAGCTCCGCCGTGTGGACGGCTGTCCCGCTGGGGGCATCCAGTTTGCCGGGATGGTGCATTTCGATGATCTCCACCGACTCGAAGAACCTGGCCGCCTGGGTCGCGAAATGCATCATCAGCACGGCACCGACACCGAAGTTCGGGGCCACCAACACACCGAGGCCCGGCCTGTCCACGAGCCAGCCGCGCACCGTGTCCAACCGGTCGTTGGAAAAACCCGATGTGCCCACAACCACATGCAGGCCCGCGTCAATGCACCAACGCAGGTTCTCCATGACGGTGTCCGGCCGGGTGAAATCGACGACGACATCGGCATCGCGCAGGCTGGCGAAGTCGTCCCCACGATCTACCGCCGCCACCAGCGTGAGGTCATCAGCGGCCTCCACAGCGGCGCGAACCGTCGCGCCCATCCGGCCCCGGGCACCGAGAACACCAACCCGGAGCGGGTCGGCCGCCGGGCTACCGGCCGCCGCGGATACCGCGGTCACCGTGCGATCACGGACGTAAAATCATGGTCATCAAAGGGGCCGATCACGCCGAGAGCGAGTGGCCGGGCAAGCAGGTCGGCGGCGACGCCCCGGACGTCTTCGCGGGTCACCGCGTTCACCCGGGCAAGCACCTCGTCCACGGACAGGAGCTCACCGTGCATGAGCTCGCTCTTGCCGATCCTGCTCATCCGCGAGCCGGTGTCCTCCATTCCCAGCACCAACGAGCCTCGGCTCTGGCCCTTGGCCCGGACAAGTTCGTCGTCGGTGATTCCCGACGCCGCGATCAGCTCCAGTTGCTCGCGGCAAAGCGCGAGAACCTCGTCCGCCCGCCGTGGCGCGCACCCCGCATAGACGCCGAACAGCCCCGCGTCGGCAAAGTGGGACGCAAACGAGTAGACGGAGTAGGCAAGGCCACGCTTTTCGCGGACCTCCTGGAAGAGCCGGGAGCTCATTCCCCCGCCGAGCGCCGAGGACATGATCCCCATAGCGAACCGGCGGGGGTCCCGGCGGGACATCCCCACGGTCCCGAGGACGACATGCGCCTGCTCGGTAGGACGCTGACTGACCACGACACCGCGGGCATCGGGGTAGGCATAGGAGCCCCCGCGCACCGGGGCGGGAAGGTCTGGGCCACCCAGGCGGTCGGCGAAGGCCGCCGCGACCAGCGCGAGCGTACGCTCATGGTCGATGTTGCCAGCGATCGCGATCACCGTGTTGGACGGGGTATACCGGGACCGGTAGTAGTCGGCGATGGTGTCGCGGCCCAGGCCCTCGATGGAGTCGATCGTGCCCAGCACCGGACGCCCGAGATCGGTGTCACCCAACACAGCCGCGGTGAAGACGTCATGGACGACGTCGCTCGGGTCATCGTCGTGCATGGCGATCTCCTCGAGGATCACGCCACGCTCCGCGGCCACGTCGTCAGCGGTTATCAGTGAGTTGCAGACCATGTCGCAGACCACGTCAACCGCGTCCGCGAGATCACCGTCGAGCACCCGTGCGTAATAGCACGTGTACTCCTTGGTCGTGAAAGCGTTCAGCTCGCCGCCGACTGCCTCGATCGCGGAACTGATTGTCAGCGCGTCCCGGGACGGCGTGCCCTTGAACAGCAGGTGCTCCAGGTAGTGAGAACAACCGGCCGTCAACGGATTCTCGTCCCGGGAGCCCACGCCGACCCAGATCCCGATGGCTACCGACCGGACCGCGGGCACCTTCTCGGTCAGCACCCGCAGCCCGCCCGGTAGCACGGCTCGCCGGACGGTGCCGGACAGCAGCTCCTCGCGAAGCGTGCCGGCCGGCACCAAACCCGCGCTGGTCGTACCCGTCTCTGTCACCGGAGGCGGTCAGGACCCGGCCGGGACGCTGTCCGCGTCCTCGACCACGGGAGAAAGGCTGATCTTGCCACGGCTGTCGATTTCAGTGATCTCAACCTGGAGCTTCTGGCCGACCTGAACCACCTCTTCCACCTTCTCCACCCGCTTTCCACCGGAAAGCTGCTTGAGCTTGCTGACATGGAGCAGCCCGTCCTTGCCCGGAGTGAGGGAGACGAACGCACCGAACGTCGTGATCTTTACGATGGTGCCGAGGTAACGCTCCCCGACCTCCGGCATCTGCGGGTTGGCAATCGCGTTGATCGCCGAACGGGCGCTCTCCGCCGACAGGCCGTCCTGCGCACCGATGTAGATCGTGCCGTCGTCCTCGACCGTGATCTCGGCGCCGCTGTCAGTCTGAATCTGATTGATCATCTTGCCCTTCGGGCCGATGATCTCACCAATCTTGTCCACCGGGATCTTGACGGAAATCACCCGGGGAGCGTGCGTGGACATCTCGTCCGGGCCGTCGATCGCTTCGGCCATGACATCGAGGATCGCCAGCCGCGCGGCCTTGGCCTGGCCCAGCGCGTCGGCAAGGACCGACGCGGGAATGCCGTCCAGCTTGGTGTCGAGCTGGAGCGCGGTGACGAACTCCCGCGTACCCGCGACCTTGAAGTCCATGTCACCGTAGGCGTCTTCGGCGCCGAGGATGTCGGTGAGCGTAACGAAGTCGTCACCTTCATGGATCAGGCCCATGGCGATCCCAGCGACGGAGGCCTTGAGCGGAACACCAGCGTTCAGTAACGACAGCGTGCTTGCGCAGACCGAGCCCATACTCGTCGACCCGTTGGAGCCCAGCGCCTCGGAAACCTGCCGGATGGCATAGGGGAACTCGTCCCGGCTCGGCAGCACCGGCAGCAGTGCCCGCTCGGCCAGCGCGCCATGGCCGATCTCGCGCCGCTTCGGCGAACCGACACGGCCGGTCTCCCCGGTGGAATAGGGCGGGAAGTTGTAGTTGTGCATGTAACGCTTTGTGCGGTCGGGGTTGAGGGTGTCGACCGTCTGCTCCATCCGCAGCATGGCCAGCGTGGTCACGCCGAGGATCTGGGTCTCGCCACGCTCGAACAAAGCTGATCCGTGGACGCGGGGAATGAAGTCGACCTCCGCCGACAGCTCGCGGATCTCGGTGACCCCACGCCCGTCGATACGGACGCCGTCAGCGATGATGCGCTGACGTACCAGCTTCTTCGTCAGCGCCCGATAAGCTGCGGCGATCTCCTTTTCGCGGCCCTCGAACTGGCCCATGACCTTCTCCGCGGCCAGTGAGCGGACCCGCTCCAGCTCCGTTTCCCGCTCCTGCTTGCCGGCGATGCGCAGAGCCGCGGCAAGCTCGTCACCGACCGCGATCGACAACGCCTCAAGGACGTCGTCGTGATAGTCGACGAACAACGGGAACTGACGGGCTGGCTTGGCCGCACGCTCGGCCAGCTCGCGCTGGGCCCGGCACAGCTCGCGGATGGCGGGCTTCGCCGCCTCCAGCCCCGCGGCCACCACGTCCTCGGTCGGTGCTGGCGCACCCGCGGCCAGCAGCGGAACCGTGTCCGGCGTGGCCTCCGCCTCGACCATCATGATCGCGACATCGGAGCCGTCCTCGAGCACGCGACCGGCCACCACCATGTCGAAGGTTGCCCGCTCCAGCTCGGCATGGGTCGGGAAGGCGATCCAGTTCCCGTCCACAAAACCGACCCGGGTGGCGCCGACGGGGCCGGAGAAGGGCAGCCCGGCGAGCGTGGTCGACGCGCTGGCCGCATTGATTGCGACCACGTCGTAGAGCGTGTCCGGGTCGAGGGCAAGAACCGTTGCCACGACCTGGATCTCGTTACGCAGCCCCTTGACGAACGACGGCCGCAGTGGCCGGTCGATCAGACGGCAGGTGAGGATAGCGTCCTCGCTCGGCCGTCCCTCCCGCCGGAAGAACGAACCGGGAATACGCCCGGCCGCGTACATCCGTTCCTCGACATCCACGGTCAGCGGGAAGAAATCAAGCTGCTCCTTGGGCTGCTTGCTGACCGTCGTCGCCGACAGCACCATGGTGTCGCCGAGATAGGCGACCGCGGCCCCAGCCGCCTGCCGGGCCAGCCGGCCCGTCTCGAACCGGATCGTCCGGGTCCCAGCCGCTCCGTTGTCGATAACCGCCTCAGTCGCGGTTGTCTGGTCCTCCACTCGAACCATTCCTCCTCTCCATCGGCCGGGTCCGCCTTGCCGAGGAGGCCGGCGCTCAGTAGAAGCCCCCGGGGGTTCGCCACACGGCGCGCCCGGACACCACCACCGAGGACCGGCGGCTCGCGCCGTCACGGACCCGGTCACACAGTGGAGGCGACATTCGCCTCCACATCCAGCTCCTACCGCCGCAGTCCGAGCCGTTCGATCAACGACCGGTAGCGGTGGATGTCGGTCTTGGCGAGATAGTTCAGCAACCGTCGCCTCCGGCCGACCAGCAGCAACAGCCCACGCCGGCTGTGGTGGTCGTGCTTGTGCACCTTCAGATGTTCCGTCAGGTCGCTGATCCGCCGGGTGAGCATCGCCACCTGTACCTCGGGCGAGCCGGTGTCACGCTCGACCGTGGCGTAATCGGACAAGATCTTCTGCTTGACGTCGCTCGGGAGCGGCACGCGAAACCTCTTCCTGTCTACGGGTGGATGCGCGCCCGGGGTCTGCCCCACCCAGGCTGACGGACACACCACACTCGTCTGGTGCCGAAGCTTACCAACCCCGCGAGCACCGCCCGCCCGGCTGAGATGCCGCCGACAAGGAGGTGATCTTACGGGTGGCAAGAACGTCCGCCGCTATCTGAGCAACCAGGTCGGTCACGGAGTCGAAGCGCAGCGTCGGACGCAACCGCTCGGCGAACTCGAAGGCAAGGTGGGCATCGTAGATGTCGTCGTCGAAATCAAGGAGATATGCCTCAACCCGCCGCTCGGTCCCATCGAAAGTCGGGTTGCTACCAATGGAGATCGCCGCGGGATAACGCTTGCCCGGCCACACGGCGTGTCCCGCGTAGACACCGTCAGCGGGAATCGCCGCATAGGCGGTTGTCGCGAGGTTGGCAGTCGGATATCCGATAGTGCGTCCACGCGCGTCACCGTGCACCACGATCCCCTCCACTCGGTGGTCCCGGCCGAGCGCGCGGGCCGCGGTGGCCACGTCGCCTTCGGCGATACAGGCCCGAATATGCGTGGAGGAGAGCACGTGGTCGTCCTCTCGCAGGAGCCGGACGCCCTCCACCGCGAAACCGTCAGCCGCACCGTCACGGCGCAGGGTCTCCAGATTTCCGGCGGCCCGGTGCCCATAGGTGAAGTTCTCCCCCACCACCACGGCACTCGGCCGCAACCGCCGCAGGAGCATGTCGTGAACGAACTCCTCCGGTGGCACCCGGCTGAACTCCGGTGTGAACGGCTGGACGCACAACGCGTCGACCCCCAGCCGCCCCAGCAGTTCCGCCTTGAAATCCGCGGTGGTCAACAACGGCGGATGGCTGCCCGGCCGGATAACCTCGGCCGGATGCGGGTCGAACGTGAGCACGGCCGCAGGCTGTCCGGCCCGGTGAGCCCGTTCCACCGCACGGCTGACGATCTGCTGATGACCGCGGTGGACACCGTCGAAGAACCCGATTGTCACAACGCCGCCGGGCCAGTCATCCGGCGTGTCTCGCACCCCGCGCCACCGCTGCACATCTGAAGCCTATCGGTGCCGTTTGCGGCTCAGGCACCGGCGAAGACCACCAGTGACCGGCAGCCGTCCGCAGCGTCGTGCGCAAGAGCGAGCACCTCGCCAGCCGGGCCGAAAACGCCGTACGTGCCAGGCAGCCCGTAAGGGGAAAGACGGCGGCCGTGAGATATCGCACGAGCGTCATCGGCATCCACCCGCCGGCAGGGAAACAGCGCGGCGACGGCATCCGGCAACGGGCGCAGTGCGCCGGCACCCTCCTCGGCCAAGGCCTCCAGAGTAAGCGCCCGCGTGAGATCGAACGGTCCCACCCGCACCCTGCGCAGGGCACATAGGTGGGCACCGCAGCCCAGCGCCGCGCCGAGATCGCGGGCGAGCGCGCGCACGTAGGTGCCGCTGGAACACCCGACAGCCACATCAAGATCACGACCGGTGCGGGCAAGCAGCTCGAACCGGCTCACCGTGACCCGCCGCGCCGCCAGGACGACCTGCTCACCCGCGCGTACCCGGGCATAAGCCCGTACCCCGTCCACCTTGACGGCGCTGACCGCGGACGGCACCTGGTCAATCGTGCCGGTGAGAGCCGCCATGGCCGCGGCGAGCTCCACCGCGTCGACCGCGACCTCACCCACCGCGACAACCTCGCCCTGCGCGTCATCGGTGGTGGTCGACTCACCGAGCCGGATGGTCGCGGTGTAGGCCTTGTCGGTCAGGGCGAGATGACCGAGCAATCGAGTCGCCCGGCCCACCCCGAGCACCAGCACACCGGTCGCCATCGGATCAAGCGTGCCGGCGTGTCCCACCCTCCGGGTGCGCAGGGCCCGCCGGGCGCGGGCCACCACATCGTGCGAGGTCAGCCCCATCGGCTTGTCCAGCACGGCCAGACCGTCCACCCCGGCGGCGGTCGCGCCAGCCATCAGCCCGGCAGTCTGGGCGCGCGGACCAGCGCGGCACGCAGGGCCTGCATGGTCTGCTCCAGCGCTTCGGTGGAGCTCAGCCCGGCCGCGAAACGGTGACCGCCGCCGCCGAGCTGGGTGCACACCGCGCCGACGTCGATGCCGCCCTTCGAACGCACCGAGACCTTCCAGGTGTCGGTGGCGTCCTGCTTGCAGACGACCGCCACCTCGGCTTCGGCGGTGGTCCGCACGATGTCGATCACACCCTCGATCTCGTCCAGCGTGAGACCCGCGCCGGTGAGGTCCGCGTACGCGCACCACGTCCACACCAGGTCGTGCTCAGGCTCCAGACTGGCCCGGCCGAGCAGCTCACCCAGTAGCCGCAGGTAGTTGAAGCGGTGCGTGTCCCAGACCGTACGAGTGATCAGATCATGCCGGATCCCGGTGCCCAGCAACCGCGCGGCCAGCCGATGGACATCCGGTGTGGTCACGCCGTACCGGAACGAACCGGTATCGGTGACCAAGCCCGTGTAGATCGCGACAGCCAGGTCATGATCGAGGTCGATCCCGAGGGCGTCAATGACCCCGGTGACCATCACGCTGGTGGAGGCGGCGTCGGGGTCGATCAGATTGATGTCCCCGAACCGTGTGTTCGAGGCGTGATGGTCGATCACAACCGTTCGCCGTGCCCTGGTCGCAACCCGGCCCAGCGCCCCGAGCCTGGGCAGGCTTCCCGCGTCCAGCGTCACCACCAGGTCGGGCGTCGCCGGGACCAGGGAGGGCGGGACAAGAAGATCCTGGCCAGGCAGGAAGCTCAACGAGCGGGGCACAACGAACGGGTCGCTGTCGAACGAGACCGACGCCCTGGCCCCGAGAGTGTGCAGCGCGAGCCCCAGGGCGATCGCCGAGCCCAGGCTGTCACCATCCGGGTCAACGTGCGCGACCAGCAGGATGCTCTCCCCGCTCTGGGCCGCGGAGCGAATCGCCTCGACCGCACGCTCCCGCTGCTCACCGAGCGCATCGCCGGACATGGGCCCCGCCCGGCCCGTCCCCTCGCCCGCTGGGGGAACCGGGAGCAGAGACAGGTCGGCGAGGCTCATCGCGTCGGTCATCGCGGCGTGTCCCCCATCATTTCCTCGTCGAGCTGATCGGAACCGAACCCGTCAGCACCGGACTCATCGGCGTCCACACGCGGCTTACGGTACGGGTCGGGCTCACCAGCCGGCCGGGCACCGTCTCGGACACCCGCCAGGCTCGCGTCCCGCTCCCGCGCGGTCAGAATCAGTTCCTCAAGATGGCGGGCATCATCCGGAAGTCGATCATGAACGAAGGTCAGGGCAGGAGTAACCTTGACGCCGGTCTGCCGGCCAACCTGACTACGCAGCAGGCCCTTGGCGGACTCCAGCGCCCGCGCCGAGCCCAGCCGGTCCGCGTCATCACCGTAAACCGTGTAGAAAACGGTGGCCTCGGTCAGGTCCGGGGTGACCCGGGCATCGGTCACCGTGACCATTCCCAAGCGCGGGTCCTTCACCTGACTTTCCAGCGCAGCCGCGACCACCTCACGGATACGCACCGCGAGCCGGCGGGCCCGAGCAGGATCAGCCATGGCTTCCTCCCGTCATTCCGACCGCGCCACCGATCGCGGTCCGTCCATATCCTCGTCGGAATCCTCGTCGGAGAGGTAGCGCATCCGCGCCGAGAGCACTTCTATCTCCGGGCGCCGCGAGAGCAGGCGTTCACACGCCTGGACGACCTCGACGCAATGGGCTCGATCCGCAGCGACCACGGCGAGCCCTATCTGCGTCCGCCGGTGCAGATCAAGATGGCCGGTCTCCGCCGCACTCACCGCATATCTGCGGCGGAGCTCGGCCACCACCGGCCGGACTATCGACCGCTTCTCCTTGAGCGACCGAACGTCGCCAAGGAGAAGGTCGAAAACTCCCGTTCCGGTCCACATCGTGCGCGTCCTCAGGAGCGAGGAACCTCCCGCTGCTCGAAGGTCTCGATCACATCGTCAATCTTGATGTCGTTGAAGGAACCGAGCCCGATACCGCACTCGTAACCCTCGCGGACCTCGGTCGCGTCATCCTTGAAGCGCTTGAGCGACTCGACCGTGAGATTGTCCGCCACGACCACGCCGTCCCGAACGAGCCGGGCCTTGGAGTTGCGGCGGATGATCCCGGAACGTACCAGGCAACCGGCGACGTTGCCGATCCGGGGAACCCGGAACACCTCGCGCACCTCGGCGGTACCGAGCTGGACTTCCTCGTAGACCGGCTTGAGCATGCCCTTGAGGGCGTTCTCGATGTCCTCGATCGCCTGGTAGATGACCGAGTAGTAGCGGACGTCGACGCGCTCGCGCTCGGCCAGTTCGCGCGCCTTGCCCTCAGCCCGGACGTTGAACCCGAGGATGACCGCGTCGGACGCGCTCGCCAGGTTGACGTCATTCTCAGTGATGGCGCCGACACCACGACCGATGATCCGCAACGAGACCTCGTCACCGACATCGATCTTGAGCAGGGAATCCTCCACGGTCTCGACCGAACCGGAGACGTCACCCTTGAGAATGAGGTTGAGCTGGGTCTTCTCACCCTCCTTCATCCGCTCCAGGATCGTCTCCAGGGTCGGGCGACCGCGGCTCATCGCCAGTTCGGCGTTTCGCTCGCGTGCCTGGCGCCGCTCGGCGATCTGGCGGGCGACCCGGTCCTCCGGGACGACCAGGAAGTTATCGCCGGCGTCGGGGACGCTGGTGAACCCCAGGACCTGCACCGGCCGGGCCGGGCCGGCCTCGTGCACCGGGTCACCGTGTTCGTCGAGCATCGCCCGGACGCGCCCGAAGGCGTCGCCGGCAACCACCGAGTCCCCGACCCGCAGCGTCCCCCGCTGGACGAGCACGGTCGCAACCGGGCCGCGGCCTCGGTCCAGCCGGCCTTCGATCGCGACGCCCTGGGCCTCGGTACCGGTCGGGGCACGCAGGTCGAGGGCGGCGTCCGCGGTCAGGATGACCGCCTCGAGCAAACCGTCGATGTTGGTGCGGTTACGGGCGGACACGTCGACGAACATGGCGTCACCGCCGTACTCCTCGGCGACCAGGCCGTATTCGGTGAGCTGCCCGCGGACCTTGAGGGGGTCGGCGCCTTCCTTGTCAATCTTGTTGACGGCGACGACGATCGGGACGTTGGCCGCCTGGGCGTGATTGAGTGCCTCGATCGTCTGCGGCTTGACACCGTCATCCGCGGCGACGACCAACACGACGATGTCGGTCACCTGCGCACCTCGGGCACGCATGGCGGTGAACGCCTCGTGACCCGGGGTGTCGATAAAGGTGATCTTCCGCTCGTCCCCATCGACCTTCGCCCGGACCTGGTAGGCCCCGATGTGCTGGGTGATGCCGCCGGCCTCACCGGCAACCACGTCTGTCGACCGGATCGCGTCGAGCAACTTCGTCTTGCCATGGTCGACGTGGCCCATGACGGTGACAACCGGTGGACGCGCGGACAGCTCGATCTGATCGCCGTATTCGCCGCCGAAGGAGAGATCGAAGCTCTCCAGCAGCTCCTTGTCCTCGTCCTCGGGACTGACGATCTGTACGTCATAGCCGAGAGTGACGCCGAGCAGCTGCAGGGTCTCGTCCGTGCACGACTGCGTCGCGGTCACCATCTCACCGAGCTGGGTGAACACAACCTGGACGAGCGCGCCCTGATTGGCATCGATCTTGTCGGCGAAATCGGCAAGGGACGCGCCCCGAGGCAGTCGAATGGCCTGCCCGTTGCCGCGCGGAACCATGGCCCCCATGCGGGGAGCCTCCAGCCCGCTCTCCCACTCCTGCCGCTTCGCGCGCTTGGACTTGCGCTGCCGGCCAGGACGACCACGGCCGCCCGGGCCGAAGGCACCGGCCGTCGTGCCGCCGCGGCCCCTGCCGCCGGATGTCGGGCGGCCACCGGGACCGCCGCCGGGAGCACCGCCGCCACCAGGACGGCCCGCGGCTCCCGTGCCCGCGCCAGCGGCACCACCGGGACGACCGGGTGCGCCCCCG